>JBBQLA010000020.1:0-11487 GCA_038327485.1 Acidimicrobiales bacterium | reverse complement strand
GGCCGAACGCGATGGTCGAACGAGGAGTGCGGCGAGCCCCACCGCGAGCGCAGCGCCGAGGAAGGTCGGGGATTGCCAGATGGCCGCGCCCAACGCCACACCGGACGCGGCGAGCCAGCCGAGCGATGCCTGCTCGCGGTCGACCACCGCTCGCGTCCATGCCCAGTAGCCGATCGAGACCAGCAGGAGCCCTGAGCCGTAGCCCGTCCGAGCGTCTGTACTGACCCGAACCATCCCCGACGACCAGCACCACATCAGCGTGAACGCAACCCATCGCGGCGCCAGTCTCAGGCGCACCGTCACCGCGTCGATGAAGATCGAGCCCGCCAACCAGCACAGCATGGTGATCGACTTCACCAGCAACGCTGAGTCACCGAACACGGCCCGCAGAGGCACCAGCACGAGCGCCTCCAAGGTGCCCTGGTAGTACTGGCCGGGAAAGATCCACTGGATGTGGCCGTGCGATGCGCTCCGGGCGAGGACGCCGGTGATGGCCTCGTCGCCGTCCAACGCCGCGCCGGGCCCGCGCAGCAGCACGACCCGCAACGCCACGCCGACGGCCAGTCCGGCGATCAGGCCCCACGGGACCGGTCGTGGCATCTCGGTCTCGTCACGGAGCAATGCGTCGCGCCTCATCCGGCGACGAACTTAGTTGGCCTCCCCCAACCATCGGCTTGCCACATTTCATGTCATCACATAGTCTTTCGATGCTTCCCCCAGCACGACGCCGGTGCAGCCGGCCGTCCGGAGGAGGACCCACATGTCCGACACGCTCGATTCGACGCGCCACGAGGCCGCCGTCGCCAACGCACCGACCATTCGACTGAACGTGCTGCCCTGGCTCGATCCGCGGGTGGCGAAGGGCGGCCACGACCCTCGCAGCCTCTACGTGGAGAAGTTCTGGCTGGGCATTCTCGGACCCTCGGCAACGCTGCTGTTGCGTCGATTCGCCCGGGGCCTCGACGAGCGCCCCGAGGGTTTTGCAGTGTCTCTGGTCGACACCTCCCGAGCCCTGGGATTGGGCGAGGGTACGGGCCGCAATTCCATGGTCATGCGCACCATCGAACGCCTGTGCCAGTTCGGGATGAGCCGTCCCGGGCCGGGCGGAACTCTCGAGGTGAGGACTCACCTGCCACCGCTGACTCCCCGCCAGGTGCAGCGGCTGCCCGAGCTCCTGCAGCGCGCCCACGCCCGCGAACTCGGTCACGTCGCCACCGACCGGCCGCCTCGCTACGACGACGCCGCGTGACGCATTGTCAGTCGGCTTCGGTCTCTACCTCGGTGGCGGTCATCGCCGCCATCGCGGCGCGGCCTTCGAGGAAGGCCACCAGCGTGCGCACGCCGAAGCCGGTGCCGCCTTGCGGTCCCTCCGTCGTCGCAGCGTCCGAGAACGCCGGGCCGGCGATGTCGATGTGCGCCCACGGAACGGATGCGTCCACGAACTCCCGCAGGAACAGTCCGGCCGTCAGCGCTCCGCCGTAACGCGACCCGATGTTCTTGAGGTCGGCGACGGGACTGTCGAGCAGGACCCGGTAGTCGTCGGGAAGCGGTAGGTGCCACAAGCGCTCGCCGGTCGCTTCAGCGGCGCTGCGCAGCTCGGCGATCACGTCGTCGCCGGTGCCCATCACGCCGGCGATCTTGTCGCCCAACGCCACCATGCACGCGCCGGTCAGGGTCGCCAGATCGACGATGGCATCGGGCGCATCCTCCGACGCCCACGCCAGTGCGTCGGCCAGCACCAAACGGCCTTCGGCGTCGGTGTTGAGCACTTCGACGGTGGTGCCATTGCGCGCCGTGTAGATGTCGCCCGGTCGTTGGGCCGCTCCGCCGGTCATGTTGTCGGTGAACGGGAGGTAGGCGGTGATGTCGAGCACCACGCCGAGTTTCGCGGCGGTCAGCACCGCTGCGGCGGCGGTGGCGGCGCCGGCCATGTCGCACTTCATGGTCATCATTGCCTCGCCGCCCTTGATGCTCAGGCCGCCCGAGTCGAAGGTGATGCCCTTGCCCACGATGGCTACGTGGCCCACCGCTCCCTCGGGCCGGTGCTCGAGGCGAACGAAGCGTGGTTCGTTGGCCGAACCCTGGTTGACGGCGAGCAAGCCTCCCAGCCGCTCCTTCTCGATCGCCGCTCGATCCAGAACGGTCACGCCCACGCCGGCCTCAACGGCGGCGGCGGCGATCTGGGTGGCCGCCTCGGTCGCGGTCAGCGTGCCGCCCGGCTCGTTGACGAGATCGCGTACGAAGCAGATCGCTTCGCCCACCACCAGCCCGCGTGCCAGCCCGGCCTTCTCATCGGGCGCGCCGGTCGCCAGCACCGCCACCCGTTGCAGATGCTCCGGGGTCTTGGAACGGTGACGATCGAAGCGGTAGGCGCCGATGATCAGCCCCTCGGCGATGACTTGCACAGCCAGCTCGGCATCGATGCGTCCGTCGGTGACATCGCCGTGAACCAACAACGCGCTGCGATTCGTTCCGGCCGCCTTGGCTGCGGCTGCGGCGGCTCGGCGCAACGCGGTGGCGCTCAGTTCTGCCAGCGGCCCGACGCCCACCAACAACTCGGCGTTGCGCTCAGCGCCAGGCACGAACACGGTCTCGCCCACTGCGCCGGTGAAGCCGAGTCGTTCGAGCTGACGACGGTCGCGGCTGGTTCCGGTGAACGGTTTGGACGCGACCAGCGAGATGGTGAGCCCGACGCTGGCGGGACTCTTGCGGGCGAGGGTGACAGTGAGCACGGTGCCTCCGATTCGACGGTCGTCAACCTATCGGCCACGCCCGCTGCTTCGGTGCCCCGACGCGTCATACGACGGCGGCTTCTCCACCTCGCTCGAGGACTCGTCGGCTCACGGCGTACCCGGCGAGCTCGCCGATCGCGTCGGCCATGACCTGCAGGGAGTTGCTCCGAGCGTCGTCCTCGGCTGCCAGGCGCGGAGCAACGTGCGAATCGAACAACCCGATCGCCCCGTCGGCCAGGTCATCGATGACGTCGAGCTGGTGCTGGGCGACGGCCAGGAACTGCTCGAACGGAATGCCCGTGCCGATCAGCAGCAGGATGCCCCGGACCGCCCGCACATCACGCTCGTCGTAGACCGCTTCACCCTGATCACGGCGAGGGCGAAGCAGCCCCGATGCCTCCCACGACCTGAGCATCTCGACGGGGATGCGACTCCGCTCGGCAACGTCACGCAGCTTGAGTCGCTCGGCGGTGACATCGGGACGTGACGGAGCGTCGGGGTCGAGCTGCTCGACGATCGATCGCAGCGAGTGACCGCGCACCTTGAGCTCACCGATACGACGCAGTCGCTCCAGGTGGTGATCCCCGTAGACGGCACGCCGGCCGATGTGCCGGGGCGCCGGAAGGAGCCCCTTCGACTGGTACGAGCGCACCAGTGCCACCGAGATGCCCGCCGCGGTCGCCAGTTCGTCTGCCCCGAATTCCGTCACGCCTGCTCCGATCTGCACTCGCCGTCCAACCTTCATCGAACCTTCATCGAACCTTCAGAGGAATTCGTATCACAGTACGGGGTCTCGTGTAACCGTTCACGGTTGTCATCGGTCTGAGCCGTCACGATGCTGTCCACACCACACGATTCTGTCGACCATGCCCATTCGATGTCCGGCGATGCCGCCGAAATCAACACCTGGCTGCTGCTCGCTTCGAGCACTGGACGATTCCGGCCGGCTGTGGCGGCGGACGACTGGGTCTACCTCGGCTCGTTGGTGGGCCACGTCGTCGCGTCCGGCCGAGAGTCGCCGGTTCACGCCACTCGGGCCGGAACGCTGATGGGACTGCTCGCCGATGACGGCCAGCTGGTGCGTGACGCCCAGCCGGTGGCCTGGCTCGAACTGGCCTCGTGACCGATGTGGTGACCGGCCCGAGGCCCGGTGCGTCCACCGATCTGGTTGGGCCGTGGCTTCGACCGATCGCCACCGGAGCGTCCTCAGCGGTCGTCGCCGGAGTGCGCGAGCTCGACGGCCGCTCGGTCATGTGGATCGAGGTGGGCTCGACACGACTCCTGGCCCGCACCGACTTCGATGTCATGTCCCGCGCCGTCGCCGACGCCGCCTCGGTCGGGCTCCCGATCATGGCGCTCGTCACGACCATGGCCCCGACGCTCGGTCCCGAGCCCGGGCCGTTGGTGGGGTGGGGAGGCGTCGCCCGCGCCCTGACCGCCGCCTCCGGGATCGTTCCCATCCTGTTCCTGATCGACGGGGCGGTGACCACCGGGATCGCCCTGCTGTTGGGCCTGGCCGATGTGGTCATCGCCACCGACCACGCGATCGCGTACGTCTCGGCGCCGCGTGCTGTGGCGGCCACGTCGGGCCGGTCGGTGTCGCCAGTGGAACTCGGTGGAGCGGCCGTCCACGGCGGACAGTCGGGTCTCGCGTCGATGGTGGTCGAGACCCTCGAAGACGCAGTGGTGATCGCGGCCGACCTGGTCGCCTTTCTCCCGTCCAACAACCTGTCCGAACCGCCCCGCACCCAGGGGCACGACCCGGTCGACCGCCCGACTCCCCGCCTCGCCACGCTGGTGCCCGACGACGATCGACTGGCCTACGACGTGCGCGATGTCATCGAGGAGATCGTCGACGACGGCGAGCTGTGCGAGCTGCGCGTCGGTTTCGGTCGCTCCATCGTCTGCGGCCTCGCCCGACTCGACGGCCACACCGTCGGGGTGGTCGCCAGCCAACCGGCGCACCTCGCCGGCGCCATCGACATTCCGTCCTCGCAGAAGGCCGCCAGATTCGTGCAGTGGTGCGACGCCTTCGGGATCGCCCTGCTCACCCTCGTCGACACTCCGGGCTATCTTCCAGGTCGCGACCTGGAGTGGGACGGCATGATCCGCCATGGCGGTCAACTCGCCTTCGCCTACGCCGCGGCCACGGTGCCCCGCTTGTGCGTGATCATGCGTAAGGCCTTCGGCGGCGCGTACATCGTCATGGACTGCGCCACCATGGGCAACGACGTCTGCTTCGCGTGGCCCAACTCGAAGATCGCTGTGATGGGAGCGTCAGGTGCGGTGCAGATCCTGCACCAACGTCACCTCGCCGGTTTCAGCACCGAAGATGCGTTGGGAGAGCGCCAGCGTCTCGAGGACGACTACGCGGCGTTGCACCTCTCACCTGACGACGCCCTGCGGCGGGGCTACGTCGACGCAGTGATCGACCCGACGCAGACCCGCACCGCGCTGTGTCGGGCGCTTGGGACACTGTCGGCCAAACGCTCCGTGCCCATCGCTCGAAAGCACCACACCGGTCCCCTCTGACACCGTCGGGTCGGTCGACACCGAGCCCGGGTGTCGAGTTCGAGGAATCGCGACCCCCCGGTAGCCTTGGCGGCCATGGATTCACCCTTCCTCGATCTGGTCCGCGAACGAGTCGTCATCTACGACGGCGCAGCCGGAACGTGGCTGCAGATGCACCCGCTCACCGAGGACGACTTCGGCGGCGCCGCACTCGAGGGATGCAACGAGATGCTCTGCCTCACCCGCCCCGAGCTCATCGAGCAGATGCACCGCGAGTACTTCGAGGCCGGCGCAGACGTGGTGGAGACGAACTCGTTCGGATCCGGTGTCGCGCTCATGGAGTACGACCTGCTGGACCGTTCGCACGAGCTGAATCTGGCGGCGGCCCGCTTGGCCCGCAAGGTTGCCGATGAGATGGCCACCCCGGAGCGACCGCGTTTCGTGGGCGGTTCCATCGGCCCGGGCACGAAGTTCCCGACACTCGGCCAGATCACCTACTCCGAGCTGCGCGGCATCTACGCCACTCAGGCCGAGGGGCTCATCGATGGCGGCGTCGACGTCCTGGTCATCGAGACGCAGTTCGACCTGCTCGGCATCAAGGCCGCAATGAACGGTTGCCGCGATGCCATGGCCTCGTGCGGGCGGGATGTTCCACTGCAGGTCCAGGTGACCATCGAGCTGACCGGGCGGATGCTGCCCGGCACCGAGATCTCCGCCGCACTGGCGGCGCTCGACCCGATGAAGCCCGACATCCTCGGCCTCAACTGTGCCACCGGCCCCGTCGAGATGGGCGAGCACCTTCGCTACCTCAGCCAGCACTGCCGGGTCCCGATCTCGGTGCTCCCCAACGCAGGACTGCCGTCGGTGGTCGACGGCCACATGCACTACGACCTCACCGCCGAGCAGTTCGTCGAGCACCAGCTCCGCTTCGTCCGCGACTTCGGCGTTCGGGTCATCGGCGGTTGTTGCGGGACGACGCCGGAGTTCATCCGCCAGTTGTCCGAGGCCATGGTCGGCGTCGAGGTCACCGAACGCACGCCCGTCCACGAGGACGGACTGGCATCGCTGTACTCGTTCCAGCCGTTCTCCTCCGAAGGCGACAGCGCTGCGACCTCGCTCATCATGATCGGTGAGCGCACCAACGCCAACGGATCCAAGCGGTTCCGCGAAGCCATGCTGGAAGGCGACTTCGACACTTGCGTGGCCATGGCCAAGGACCAGGTGAAGGAGGGTTCGCACGTGCTCGACCTGTGCGTCGACTACGTGGGTCGCGACGGAACCGCCGACATGGACCAGATCGCCAAGCTGTTCGCCACCCAGTCGTCGGTGCCGTTGGTGCTCGACTCCACCGAACCCCCGGTGCTCGAAGCCGGCCTGCGTTGGCTCGGCGGACGGTCGGTGCTCAACTCGGCCAACCTCGAGGACGGCTTCGCTCCCGGCTCACGCTTCGACCGCGTCATGCGGTTGGCCAAGGAGTTCGGCTCCGCAGTCATCTGCCTCGTCATCGACGAGGAAGGCCAGGCCCGCGACGTCGACTGGAAGCTGCGCGTGGCCCATCGCATCCACGACCTGGCAGTCGACACCTACGGTCTCGAGTCCGGCGATCTGATCTTCGATGCACTGACGTTCCCGCTGTCGACCGGCGATGACGACCTCCGCCGCGACGCGTTGGCGACGATCGATGCGATCACCCGCATCAAGGCCGAGCTACCCGGCGTGCACACCACGCTCGGTCTGTCCAACGTGAGCTTCGGCCTGTCCCCCGCCGCTCGCCACGCACTCAACAGTGTGTTCCTGCACAAGTGCACCGAGGCCGGGCTCGATTCGGCCATCGTCCACGCCAGCAAGATCATGCCGATGAGCCGGATTCCCGAGGAACAGCGCTTTGTGTGCCTCGACCTCATCGAGGATCTGCGCGGCACGGCCGGTCGCCTCTCCGACGGCGACGAGAACTACGACCCGCTGACCAAGCTGCTCGACGTGTTCGCCGACGTGAAGGTCCAGGACGTGGTCAAGGAGGACCGATCCGATTGGACCATCGAGCGTCGACTCTCCTCCCGCATCATCGACGGCGACCGTGACGGCCTGATCGACGAGCTGAACCTGGCGCTGGCGGGTGGTCTCCCGGCGCTGACCATCATCAACGACGTGCTGCTCGACGGCATGAAGACCGTCGGTGAACTGTTCGGACGGGGCGAGATGCAGCTGCCGTTCGTGCTGCAGTCGGCCGAGACCATGAAGATGTCGGTGGCGCACCTCGAGCCGTTCCTCGACAAGGCCGACAGCGACCAGACCAAGGGCCGCCTCGTGCTCGCCACCGTCAAGGGCGACGTGCACGACATCGGCAAAAACCTCGTCGACATCATCCTCACCAACAACGGCTACGAAGTGCACAACCTCGGGATCAAGATCTCCATCGCCGAGATGATCGAGAAGGTCAACGAGATCGGCGCCGACGCCATCGGCATGAGTGGACTGCTGGTGAAGTCCACACTGATCATGCGCGAGAACCTCGAGGAGCTCAACAGCCGGGGCCTCGACGGCATCCCCGTCATGCTGGGCGGCGCCGCGCTCACCCGCACCTATGTCGAGAAGGACCTCCGCGAGGTGTACAACGGCCGAGTCTTCTACGGCAAGGACGCCTTCGAGGGTCTCGCCGTGATGGACCGGCTGGGAGAGATCCGACGCTCCGGAGAGGACGACCCCGACTTCGGGCGAGTTCCGTCGGGACGCAACCTGCCGTCACGTGAGAAGAAGGTGGTCGACCCGTCGACCATCCCGTCGCGCAGTCCCGTTGTCGAGACCGACAACGAGGTGTTCGTGCCGCCGTTCCTCGGCTCGCAGGTCATCAAGGGTGTGGCGATCGACGACATCGCCGCGTACATCAACGAGACCGCGATCTTCCGCAACCAGTGGGGATTTCGTCCCGAGACCCGACCCGACGGAACCGTCGAGACCGACGTCGAGTTCAAGGACCGCATCCGACCGACGCTGCGGGCCCAGCTCGCCGAGGCCAAGGCCGACAACCTGCTCGTGCCGCAGGTCGTCTACGGGTTCTTCCCCGCCAACGGCGACGGCAACGACCTGGTGATCTGGACCGACGAGACGCGCACCGTCGAGCGGGCGCGCTTCCACTATCCCCGTCAACAGGTCGAGCCGTGGCTCTGCATCGCCGACTTCTTCCGTTCAGTCGAGTCGGGCGAGGCGGACTACGCGGCCTTCCACATCGTGAGTATGGGAGCGCCCGTCTCGGAGCGATGCGCCGAGCTGTTCGCGGCGGACAAGTACCAGGACTACCTGCTGCTGCACGGCATCGGCGTCGAGATGGCCGAAGCGCTGGCCGAGCTGTGGCATCGCCGCATTCGCGAGGAGTGGGGCTTCGCCAACGAGGACGGCCCCAACCTGGCCGGGCTGTTCCGGCAGAAGTACCGCAGCGGTCGCTATTCGTGGGGCTACCCGGCCTGCCCGGACCTCGAGGACAACGCTGTCGTCGCGGAACTGCTCGGTGCCGATCGGATCGGTATCGATGTGAGCGAGGACACCGGGTGGCAGTACCAACCGGAACAGACCACCTCAGCGCTGATCTGCCATCACCCCAAGGCCAAGTACTTCGTCGCTCGCTGAGCGGCGCAGCGTCCTCGTTCACTCGTCGTTTACCCTGTGTTCACCGGGCGGGCACCCGCCCGGGCGGACAGGGGGGATCAACATGATCGATCGGCGGAATTTCCTGCGCGCCGGCGCCGGGACCATCGGACTGACAGCGCTCGGAACCACAGCACTCGGCTGCGCTCCGGCCACGATCACCAACCCTCCGGGCGTGTTCAACGTCGGCGTCGCCTCTGGCTTGCACTCCCCCACCGAAGCGGTGCTGTGGACCCGAGTGGATCTCGCCAATGCCCCGGAGGTGACCGCAGTGGCGTG
This sequence comes from Acidimicrobiales bacterium, assembly GCA_038327485.1. Taxonomy (GTDB): domain Bacteria; phylum Actinomycetota; class Acidimicrobiia; order Acidimicrobiales; family Microtrichaceae; genus JBBQLA01. The sequence continues at coordinate 2,323 of JBBQLA010000020.1, read as the reverse complement.
GGAGCTCGCCGACTCACCGACCTTCGCCACCGTCCTCGACTCGGGAACCGCGGCGGTCAGCGCGCTGGCCGACGGATGCGTCAAGGTGCTCGTCGGCTCCCTCGACCCCGACACGAGTTACTGGTTCCGATTCACCGGGGGCGACACCACGTCCCCGGTCGGCCGAGCCCGTACGCTGCCCGCCGCCGGAGCAACGCCTGCACGGTTGAACCTGGCCTTCTGTTCGTGTCAGTCCTACGCCAGCGGCTACTACGGCGCCTGGCGCGACATCGCCACCCAAGACCTCGACTTCGTGCTGTTCCTCGGCGACTACATCTACGAGTCGGTGGCCATCCAGCTGCTTCGCGGCGTCCGCGCCGAGCCGACCAACGACATCGACACCCTCGCCGAGTACCGATCGAAGTACCGCCTCTACCGCAGCGATCCGGATATCCAGGCGGCGCACTCCGCCCATCCCCTGCTGCCGATCTGGGACGACCACGAGATCGAGAACGACTACGACAAGACCGTGTTCACCCTCGAGCCGGCGCGGGCAGCCGCTGCGTATCAGGCCTGGTTCGAGTACATGCCGGTGATGGCGTTCAACGGCAACCAGATCTACCGCAACCTCCGGTGGGGCACACTCGGCGAGATCTTCTGCATCGACTCCCGCCAGTACCGCGACGAGCACCTCGGCGAACCTGTTCTGGGGATCCTCGGCCTGCAGGTCATGACGGCCGATCTTCAAGCGCCCGGCCGATCGATCCTGGGCGCGGTCCAACGCCAATGGCTGCTCGACGGACTCGACCAGGCCCAGTCCGACGGCGTGACGTGGAAACTCATCGGCAACCCGACGATGATCGCTCCGATCCGTATCCAGGATTACGACACGCCCGAAGCGCGCATCGCCGATCCATCGCTGCCGACCCACGCCGGGCTGTATCTGGGGACCGACTCGTGGGACGGATTCGGGTGGGAGCGGGACCTGGTGCTCTCCCACCTCGACACCGCTGCGGTGAAGGACGTGGCGTTTCTCACCGGCGATCAACATTCGTTCTGGGCCACCGCGCTCACACCCGACTTCGACGACGCAACCGCTCCGAAGGTGGCCTACGAGTACACCGGCGGAGCCATCTCATCTCCCAGCGGCATCATCGAGAATGCCCTGGCCGGAGGGTTGGCGTCGTTCACCACCGTGCCGTCGTTCGACTACTCAGAACTTCGCAAGAACGGCTACGGCCTGGTCAAGTGCACCGCCACCGAGATGCAGGTCACTTTCATGGAGCTCGATCCCACCTACTCGTCGAACACCGTGTCACCAGCGGTGGCATTCACCGCAACTCCGGGCGTGGTCCAGCCCACCGTCACGGTGTTGTAGTGGCGCCGCTCTCGGGTGGACAGCGCACTAGGAGCGCGTGGTAACAACGTCTGATGCGCGTACTCGTCACCGGTGGGGCCGGTTTCATCGGCTCGACCCTCACCGACCGTCTCATCTCCGAGGGCCACCAGGTCACGGTGATCGACTGCTTCAGCGACTACTACGATCCCGCGGACAAGCGCGCCAACCTCGCCGGGATCATCGACCACCCCAACCTTCGTCTGGTCGAAGCCGATCTGTCGGAGGATCCACTCGAGGAGTTGTTGGACGGCGCCGAGATCGTTTGGCATCTGGCCGGGCAGCCCGGTGTGCGACTGAGCTGGTCCGACGGATTCAGGAAATACGAGTCCGCCAACGTGCTGGCCACCCAGCGGCTGCTCGAAGCGGCGAAGACGGCTGAGGTCGGACGGTTCGTCTACGCGTCGAGCTCGTCGGTGTATGGCAACGCCGAGCGGTACCCCACTCTCGAGACCGACCGACCCGAGCCCTTCAGCCCCTATGGCGTGACCAAGTTGGCCGGCGAGCACTTGTGCGTGCTCTACGCGGCCAACTGGGGTGTGCCAACGGTGGCACTTCGCTATTTCACGGTGTACGGCCCCCGCCAGCGCCCCGACATGGCCCACCACCGCCTGTGCGAGGCCGCCATTCATCAGACTCCGTTCCCGTTGTTCGGCGACGGCGAGCAGGTGCGGTCGTTCACCTACGTGGGCGATGTCGTCGACGCCACTCATCGCGCCGGAGTCACCGACGGGGTCACGCCCGGCACGGTGCTCAATGTGTCCGGATCCGAGTACGTCACGCTCAACGAACTGATCGACCAGGTCGGCCACGCGGTCGGCCAGCCGGTCCGGCTCGACCGCCAGCCAGCGCAGGCGGGCGACGCCTCGAAGACCGGGGGCTCCACCGAGCGCATCGCCTCGGTTCTGGGATGGCACGCCGCCACGTCGTTGGCGGACGGCATCGCCG
>JBBQLA010000019.1:0-11677 GCA_038327485.1 Acidimicrobiales bacterium | reverse complement strand
TAGCCCTCGGTGGACCACGCCGTCGTCGGCTTGCCATCGATCATCGAACCGGCGGAAGCGTTGTTCTCGCCCGGAACCCCGGTGCCCTTCGGGTCGAACGGTGTCACCGCGCTGATCCGCAACGCGGCGGCGATCGGTGCGGTGGTGGTGCTCTGCGACGGGGCCGAGGGGTTGGCCGAGGTCCGGTGTCGGGTCAACAGCACCAGGAGCACGAGCGAGCCGACGATGAGCGCCGTGATCACCATTGTGGTCGCCTTGGGCCGTCGTCGTCGATCCTTCGACCACGGCTTTCGTGGCGGCTTCGACCGCCTCGACGGACCTCGGGCGGGGGCGGCGTCGACTGGGCGTTCCACGGTGATCTCTGGTCGCGGAACCGGGAGCGGTTCGTCGTCGTCAGGCGGTGCCGACGACGAGTTCCTGGTGGCATTCAGCAGATCACGGAATTCCAGCGCGGAGCTCGGGCGGCGCTGCGGCTCGCGCTCGAGTCCGCTGAGCAGGGCGCGGTCGAGCCGAGGCGGCACGTCCTCCACCAGTCGTGAGGGGGGAGCCGGATCCTGGTGCAGGCGGGCGAGGGCCCGAGCCGTCTCGGTGTCACCTCGGTGGGGGAGGGCGCCGCACAACGCTTCGTACAGCACGACGGCGGTGGAGAACAGGTCGCTCCGGGCATCGATCGTCCCTCCACTCAGCTGCTCGGGCGCAAGATATGAAGCAGTGCCGATCACTGTGCCGTCCCTGGTGAACTCGCCATCCTCGGCGCCCTTGGCGATTCCGAAGTCGGCGATCTTCACCGTGCCGTCGTAGGAGATCAAGATGTTCGCCGGCTTGATGTCGCGGTGGATCAAGTCGACCCGGTGCGCGGCGTCGAGCGCATCGAACAGGTCGATCCCCAGCTCGATGACGTCGCTCGAGCTCAGCCGCCCGACAGCGTTGAGGTGCTCTCGCAGCGTGATGCCATCGACGAACTCCAACACGATCGCTTCGGCGGTGCTGTCGGCCGCAGTGTCGTACACGGCAACGACGCCTGGGTGCGCCACGCGAGCGGCGCGGGTGGCCTCGTTGCGGAACCGCTGCACGTAGGCCGGGTCGGCCCGGAGATGGGGGTGGAGCACCTTGATGGCGACCCGCCGATTGAGCACGAGGTCGGTGCCGGACCACACCGTGGCCATGCCACCGGAACCGACCGGCTCGTCGAGCCGGTAGCGGCCGGCGATGGTGTGGCCGGCGATGGTGTGGCCCGAGTCGGTCACGCCGAGGTCACCCTGTCGGCATCGTCGGGTTCCTCTGGGACCGGAGACTTCTTGTGGCGAAGGGTCCGAGTCCACCACACCAGCAGAAACAAGCCGGCGCCGATCAGCAGCACGACCCCGACGCCGCTGAACACCGATGATCGAACGCGGATCTGTGTGTCGGTCACGGCGACCTGATCATCGGAGGACCGCACGTCGATGGCAACCGTGAACTCGCCGGAGGTGCGAACGCTGATGGGGATATCGATCCGGTTGGTGCCAGGGGTGAGAACGACGGCACGATCGCGACCCCCGGTGACCTTGATCCTGGGACTCTTCACGTGCAGGATCACCCGAGCGGCACGGTCCAGCCCGTTCGTGACTCGGATCGACAACTGAGCGTTCCTGGCAGTGATGGTGACGCTCCGAGGCGGCGCGGCGACGATCTTGCCGAAATCGGCGCGGATCTGGAACACGATGCTGTCGAGCACGGCGAGCTGCACCTGCGGGTTGAGCCGTGCGTGCTGGGCAAAAAGGGCTTGCTGTTCGAAGTCGAGCTGGATCGGTCGCTCGGCCATCACGGAGCGGTAGCCGAAGATCTCTCGGCCCACAGTGGTCAGCTTCACGGACAAGGCACGCACGTCGGAAACGGCTGATGGGCGTCGGACCGAGGCGACGACCGGCGTCCGGTCGCGTTCGCGTTTGGCCGAGCGGAGTTGCGGGCTGAGGCCGTCGAACGCCCGGTCGAGGCTGACCACACTCAGCGTCGGGTTGTCAGGAGCGGAGAGCGCCGCCAAGACAGCGTCGATCACCACTGGTCGGGCAGGGGCGAGCGAGACGACCGACGCCAGTTGGTCGTTGGTCGTGTCCGCGGCCCATCCGTCCTCCAACAGACTGGCGACGCTGTTGGCGACCAGAACCGGGTCGAGGGTGTTGTCGCCGAGCAGCGCCTGCACCTCGTCGATCAACGGCAGCGCGACCGGTGACGCGGCGTCGGTGCCCAACCGGACTGATCGGAGTCCGGTTGGCCGGTCGTCGCTCCCGGCCACGTCCAGCTGCGCGTTCGACAGCGTCAACTGGTCGACGCCGATCTTGGCCAGTTCGGTCACGGCCATCGGTCCGACTGTGTCGTCAGGGGCCCACACTCGGGTCAGCTGCGTCGGCACCTGGGCCTCGGTGAGGGCGGCCTGCCCCGCGATGATCTGATTCTGGACGTCACTCAGCTGGCCGGTGGTCGCCCATCCCTCGAGGTCCAACGGAGCCCACGTCCGTCGGATGATCGGGCGGGTCTGCAGTTGGGCGGTGAGCTCGGTGGCCTCGTTCTGCGTCGAAGGCGTCCGGCCCACTGCGTCGAAGGTCGACGGATCCAGATCGAGCGTAACGGGCAGGCTCGTCGTCGCCAGACTGGCCAGCTGTTGGTCGAGGCGGGTCAGCGCAGCGGCAGGAACCTGGGCCGTCCCGGCACTGGAGAAGGCCGGTGCGCCTCCCAGTTGGATCACTGCGGCCACGCGGAGTGGTGCACGCTTTGCGACGTCGGTGATGCGGTCCAGGAAGAGCGTCATGGTCTGCAGCGTGGTCCCACCGTCAGCGGTGGTCACCTCGATGGCGATCGGGTGAACGCCGGGGTTCGGGATCAAGGTGCGTGACGGGTCGCCACCGCGGGTTCGGATGGGGATCGACACCGTGAGCGTCGTATCCGTCGTCAGCTGGGCGGCGGGTTGGGTGACCTTGCTCTGAACGATCGATCCCGGGTCGGCTCCTCGGGTGATGGCCACGATGCGCTTGCGACGATCGGCGATCGTTCCCGAGATCGGACGGTGGATCGTGTAGCCGAAGTCCGCCCCGTCGGGCAGCGGCGTGGTGATGTCGAACACAGCGGTCCAGGTCCCGTCCGCCGCGACCCATGGAGTCACCGATCGCGGCGTGAGGTACACCGGAGGTGCTGTCTGGGCGGCGACGGCGGGCGAAGCGAGGCCCGCCCCGATCGTCGCGGCAAGTACGACCAAGCACGAGACGACGGCCACCCACCCCTGTCGAGGCGGGATCACAGGGCCATCTCCAACACGATCAACTCTTGTCGTTCGCGTCGGAAACCGCAGTGCTCGTAGAGACGCATTGCGCTCAGGTTCGATTGCTGGGTGTTGACCAACGCCCGCCGAGCGCCCCGCCGTTGGAGCCAACTCAGCGAGTCGGCCACGAGCGCCCGGCCGATTCCGCAGCGTTGCACTGAGGGGTCCACTGCCAGACGTTGGAGGTAACCCATGTCTCCGGCTCGGCCGCAGACGGCGTATCCGACGAGCCGGTTGCGCTGCTCGGCCACTCGAAATCGAGATCGAGGTGTGGCGGACAACGCGTCGAGCAACCCGTCGCGATCGAGCTGCCAGCCGAGCTCGAAGGCGGCCGCGTCGATCTCGAGTACGGCGCTCCGTTCGCCGGGTCGAGGGCGACGAATCGAGCGACGGGCGTCCGATCGGGCTCGCGAGAGGTCGGTCAGGTCGACGAGCTCGTGGCTCAGAATGGCCAGTCGCTCGCGCTCCCCGAAGCCGGACGCGAGGAACGGCTGGACCTCTGGCTCGCGCAGCGCCGAGGTGATGGCTCGCCGATATCCGCTGCTGCGCAGCCGTTCGACCATGCCGGTGACGCCGTCCGACGAGGGCTTGAGGACCGTGGGCGGCAGCGCGACGTAGGCCACCTCAGGTGAGCCGTGCCACGGTCCGATCCGAAACTGGTCTCGGCCGACGCTGATCGTGTCGAGTCGCGTCACGTGGGAATCGGGTCATGGCCGGACATGAGCAGCCCCACGATAGGTCGGCCTACGCTCGCGACATGAGCGTCGTGTTGGTAGCGGATCCCCGAGTGGTCGATCACGACACGGGTCGACTGCACCCGGAGTGCCCCGAGCGCTACGCGGCGGCCCTCGACGGCATCGCCGCTGCGGGCTTCGCTGACGCCGTCGAGACCATTTCTTCGACCCCGGCTCCGATCGAAGCCATCGAGGCGGTGCACACCGTCGAACTGGTTCGTCGCGTGGACGAAGCGTGTCGATCCGCCACCCCGATCGACGTGGACACCCCGGTCGTGCCGGCGTCGTGGGAGGCAGCGATGCTCTCGGCTGGTGCGGGTCTCACCGCGATTGCGCGCCTGCAGGAGGCGCCCCGTGACGGCGCGTTCTGTGTGGTTCGTCCACCTGGTCACCACGCCACCCGCACCACTCCGATGGGCTTCTGCCTGTTCAACAATGTGGCGGTCGCGGCGCGTGCGCTGACCGCCCTCGGCGAGCGGGTCCTGATCGCCGACTTCGACGCCCACCACGGCAACGGCACCGAGGACATCTTTCGCGACGATCCCGACGTGCTCTTCGTGTCATGGCATCAGTGGCCCCTGTATCCCGGCTCGGGTCGATTCGACGACATCGGGGGATCAGACGGTCGCGGTACCACCATCAATCTGCCGATGCCGCCAGGAGCGACCGGTGAGCACTACCGCCGGGGGTTCGATCAGATCGTGGCGCCCGCAATCGAGGCGTTCGCGCCCACCTGGTTGCTCATCTCAGCGGGCTTCGACGCGCACCGTGACGACCCGTTGACCTCGCTCGGACTGACCAGCGGGGACTTCGCCGATCTGGTGAGCGATCTCGTGGCCGTGGTCGGAGCGGGACGCACGATCGGGTTCCTCGAGGGCGGATACGACCTCGAGGCCGTCGGGCGGTCCGTTGGCGCCACGATCGGGGTGCTGGCCGGGGTACTCACACGACCGGAGTCGCCGTCGTCGGGTGGACCCGGATCGGTCGCGGTCGACCGGATGATCGAGTTCCATCGTCGCGATGGGGTGTTGGCGCACTTGTAGCGTCGGATCGTGATCCCCCCTCGATTCTCTACGGTTCTCGACGAGGTCCGCCCGCTGGCTGCCGAATTCGCCGCGGCCGACAAGCGTCTGTACCTGGTCGGCGGGGTGATCCGGGACCTGTTGATGGGCGTCGGGCTGAGCGATGGCGACCTCGACTTCACCACCGACGCCACACCAGAGCAGACCAAGGCGATTCTCGATCGGTGGGCCACGTCGATCTGGACCCAGGGGGAGCGATTCGGAACGATCGGGGGGATCCGCGACGGCCGGCCGGTCGAGATCACGACGCATCGGGCGGAGCGCTACGACGCCGACTCCCGCAAGCCAGAGGTCATGTTCGGCGACGACGTCGAGACTGATCTCGGCCGGCGGGACTTCACCATCAACGCCATGGCTCTCGAGGTGACCTCGCCCGAACCGACCCTGATCGACCCGTTCGACGGCGCGGCAGATCTGCTGGCCAAGCGGTTGCGCACCCCCGGTTCGGCCGAAGCGAGCTTCGAGGACGATCCCCTTCGCATGATGCGAGCAGCGCGCTTCCTGGCCCGCTTCGGGTTCGAGGCCGATCCGGAACTCACCGCAGCGGTGAACCTGCTCGCCCCGCGCCTCGAGATCGTCTCGGTGGAACGAGTCGCCCAGGAGCTCGACAAGTTGCTGGTGGTCCCCGATCCCGCAGCCGGGCTGTGGTTCTACGTCGACACGGGGCTGGCGCAGCAGTTCCTGCCCGAACTACCGGCCATGCGGCTCGAACAGGACCCGATCCACCGTCACAAGGATGTGCTCAGCCACACCATCGCGGTGGTGTGCAACACGTCCCCGGCGTTGAAGCTGCGTCTCGCCGCGCTGTTTCACGACGTCGCCAAACCGAAGACCCGGTCGATCGGGCCGGCCGGTGTGAGCTTCCACCACCACGAGGTGGTCGGGGCACGGATGACCCGTGATCGAATGAGGGCGCTGCGGTACTCCAACGAGATGGTCGCGGACGTCAGCCAGCTCGTGTACCTCCACCTTCGGTTCCACACCTACCAGATGGGCTGGACCGATTCAGCGGTGCGGCGTTTCGTGCGCGATGCCGGCGCGTTGCTGCCCGAGCTGATCGAGCTGACCCGCTGCGACTGCACGACCCGCAACAAGCGCAAGGCCGAGATGCTGTCGCGCCGGATGGACGAACTCGAGGAGCGTATCGATCGTCTCGAGGCGGAGGAGGAACTCAGAACCATTCGCCCCGACCTCGATGGCAAGGCGGTGATGGAACACCTCGGCCTGCCGCCGGGCCCGGTCATCGGGCAAGCCATGGCCTTCTTGTTGGAACTCCGCCTGGAGCACGGACCGCTCGAACCTGACGATGCGCTGGCCCGACTCGATGAGTGGTGGGTGGCGCGCGACTAGCTGGCTTGCTTGCGTCCTCGGTAGATCACGGTGGTCGGGATCCATTCGGCGAGGGGCGTCCAGTGAGGGATGGCCTCCGCGGGCTCGACCGATGGCGGTTCGAGCAGCGTGTCGACTCGGAAGTTCGAACGGACGAGTGTGGTGAACACGTCGGTGATCCGATGCGGCAGGACGCTGCCTTCCATGTCATCGGCCTCCCACAGGATCGGCGCGCCGTCGAACTGGGTCCGCACCATCAGCGGCGACGACTGCCGTTCGAAGGCGCTCGACAGGGCCAGCGGGTGTGGCAACGAGAACAGCAGTGGCGCCTCGGAATGCAGGACGCGTTCGACCTGGCGGAAGACCCGTCCGAGATCGGCGACCTCGGCCAGACCGAAGACCGACACGGCCAGATCGATGTGATCGCCACGGATGAAGGCCAGCTCGGCCAGGTCACCGTGGTGGAACTCGATCTGCACCTCGGCTTCTTCGGCCACGGCGCGGGCATCGGCCAGGCGTTCCGCCGAGGAGTCGACGGCGATCACCCGTGCGCCCAGGCGCGCCAACGCGATGGAGGACTGTCCGGTCCCGCACCCCAGCTCGAGTACTCGCTTGCCTTCGATGTTGCCGACCAGCCGGGCGCCTAGCTCGTGGTCGAGGCCGGGACCGAGTTCGAGACCACCGCGGCTGATGATCGCCCCAGTCGGATAGCTGGCCAGCGGGAGGGGGTCGGGCCGTTCGAGCGGCGCGACTGCGGCGGGTCGAACCGAGAGATTGCCGGCGGAGGGGTGGCGCGGGGCAGGCTCGCGGTTGCCCTTTTCGGTCGTCATCACGGTGGCGAGTTTGGCTGACGTGGCCCTGATTTCGAGGGATGCCGGTTCGCACCCGGAAGTCGGTGGGGCGGGGATTGCCCGGCATCGGATCCGCCCCCGATCGGGCCTCGCCCCGCCGAAGCCCGCAAGCGGCCATAGAGTTTCAGGGTGGATTTCCTCGAGTCGGAGTCAGCGGGTCGCCCGGGCAGCACTCCGGGCAGCATCGACTACCGGCTCGCCCGGCGGCGTGTGTTGCGCCGGTTCCGTGCCGGTGAGTTGTCGACGAGCGAGGTCTGTGACGCCCAACGGGAGCTGATGCGGGTCGCCCAGTCGGCGTCGGTGCCCGAGAAATCGCCGTGTCCCATCTGTGCCGGATCGGGGCTCCGTCTGGTCCGCTTCGTGTTCGGTCCTCGCTTGCCTCACGGCGGCCGTGCCATCACCTCCGAGGCAGAGATGGCTCGGCTGTCGAGCCGTGTCGGCGACTACCGGTGCTATGCGGTCGAGGTGTGCGTCGACTGTGGCTGGAACCACCTCCAGTCGTCGTCGCTGCTCGGCGCGACGAGATCGGCCTGACCATGGGGGACGGCAAACCGAACAGGCGCGGGCGCAAGCCGATCGCGAAACCGTCGGAGAAACAAGCCGCCGCGGCCAAGAAGCGGCAGCGCCGCCGGTTCCGGGCGGTGTGGCGCCGCATGGTGTTCGTGGCGATGTTGGTGGTCGTCGCGCTGATCGGGGGATCGTTCATCTTCCTGAACTCCATCGAGCTTCCATCGGTCAATGCTGCTGACGAGACGTCGTTCGTGTGTCTGTCGAACGTGGCCGATGGGCAGTGCAACGGCTCCAACTCGGTGGCCCAGTACTCGGCGACCGAGAACCGGGTGCCCATCGCCTACTCGCAGATCTCCAAGGTGTTGATCCAAGCGGTGGTGGCATCGGAGGACCGCGGCTACTTCCGCCACAGCGGCATCGATCCGCTCGGCATCGCTCGAGCTCTGTATCAGGACGCCACGCATTCCGGCGGGACGCAGGGGGGTTCGACGATCACTCAGCAGTACGTGAAACAGGCGTATCTCACCTCTGAGCAGTCCCTGTTCCGTAAGCTGCGCGAGGCAGCGTTGTCGATGAAGCTCGAACGTCAGCTGACCAAACAGCAGATCCTCGAGCGTTACCTCAACCGCATCTACTTCGGTCGTGGGGCGTACGGCGTCGAGGCCGCGGCCAAGACCTACTTCAACGTGTCGGCCAAGAACGTCACGCTGGATCAGGCGGCTCTTCTGGCTGGCCTGATCCGCTCGCCGGTGCTGGGAGATCCCTTCCCGGCCAAGGGTGGGTCGCAGGAGAAGGAGGCCCGCCGCCGCCGCAGGGTCACCCTCGACGCCATGGTGGCCATCGGGTCGATCACCTCGGCGCAGGCCGCGGCAGCCAACGCGGTTCCGATGCAGGGCAACGTGCTACCGCAGACCGCCAACGCCAACAACACCCGGGTCACGCCCGACTTCGACGCGGTCGCCGGCCGCTACATCGCCGAGTGGGTGCGTCAGCAGGTCACCACCAAGATGGGTTCCGGTGCGGCGTACACGGCAGGTCTGAAGGTGTATCTGACCGTCGATCCGGCCAAGCAGCGCTCGGCCTACGGGGCCATATCCAAGTCTCTCAACCAGCCCAACGATCCGTCTGCGGCCCTGGTGTCGATCGACGAGAACGGCCGCATCGTCGCGATGGTCGGCGGTGAGAACTTCGACGAGGAACAGACCAACTTCGCGCTCGGGAAGGCCGGCGGAGGTTCAGGTCGCCAGGCAGGGTCGACGTTCAAGGCGTTCGCGTTGGCGGCGTTCGTGGCGCAGGGCAATTCGGTCGACACGGTGTACCCGGCGCCGGCTGTGCTGACGTTGCCCAAGGCCAACCAGGGCGTGGACTGGCCGGTGTCGAACTACGAGGACGTCGACCTCGGCACCGTCACGGTCCGCGACGCCACTTGGCACTCGATCAACACCGTCTACGCCCAGATCATGCAGCAGGTCGGAGCGCGCGCAGTGGCCGACATGGCCACCAAGATGGGCGTCACGGCTCGGGTGCCGGCGTACAACTCGGTGGTGTTGGGCACGACCGACGTGAGCGTGCTCGACATGGCGACGGCCTATTCGACCTTCGCCAACCACGGCACGCTGATCCAGCCATACATCCTGCGGCGGATCGAGGACTCCAACGGCAAACTGCTGTACGAGGCTCCCGAGCCGACGAAGACACCCGCCATCCCTCCCGATGTCGCAGACACCGTGACCAACGTGTTGCGCGGTGTGCTGACCCAGGGGACGGGTACTGCGGCAAAGATCAAGAAGGAAGCGGCCGGCAAGACCGGGACCACCTCGGACTACAAGGACGCCTGGTTCAACGGGTACACCTGCCATCTGACCACGGCAGTGTGGATGGGCTATCCGCAGAACCAGCAGATGAACGCGGTGCACCCCACAGCGGCCAACCCCGACGGCATCAAGGTGACCGGAGGATCGCTCCCAGCGGTGATCTGGCACGACTACATGTCGGCGGCGACCGCGAACGACGACAAGTGCACGTACCGCGACATCAACGCCGGGGCGACGATGTTGAACCCGACGCTCGTGGTGGGACCACCCACCACGACCACCATCGCACCGCCCGTCACGTTGCCGGTGACGCCGGATCCCGGCGCCGCCACCACGGTTCCGCCGCCCGCGACCCCCGCCGCTCCGGTGACGACCACCACGGCGGCAGCTCCACCACCGGGCTGAGGTCGGCCCGACGGGCTCTGGACCGTCAGTCGAACATCTGGTGGGGATAGGTGGCCCGACAGCTGGCACACCACAGCTCGATCTCGTCGGGAACCACGGCCGGTTCACCCCGCTGCGGGGTGTCGTCGTCGGCCACCAGGTACACCCTGCGCACCTCGATCAGTTCCTCGTCGTCACGTCCACAGCTTCCGCACGTCTCGCCCATTCCGATGACGGTATCGGCGGAGCAGCGGCGCGTGACCCGCCGCCAGGATCCTCTGGTCAAAACGGGCGTCTCGTCGTACCATGACCTCGAGGCCGGCAGCCGAAGGGCGCTGGACCATCAGGAGGTTTCGATCATGGGTGATTCCCAGGCTCTCGCCGCTCCGACGACTCGTACGCGTCGCGCGCTGACCGTGCCCGGCGTGCGTGCCCGCAAGGTCCGCGACGGCTCCGAGCCTCTGGTGATGGTCACCGCGTACGACGCGCCGGGCGCCCGAGTTGCCAGCGCCGCAGGAGTCGACATGATTCTGGTCGGGGATTCCCTGGCCATGGTCGTGCTGGGCTACGACGACACGCTCCAGGTCACCATCGACGACATGGCGCACCACACCGCCGCGGTGGCCCGGGCAAAGCCCGAATGCCTCATCGTGGGCGACCTGCCGTGGATGAGCTACCACGTGTCGCAGGCCGACACCGTACGCAATGCCGCGCAGTTGATCCGCGCCGGGGCGAGCTGCGTGAAACTCGAGGGCGGCGTCAAGCGGGTGCCGATGATCGAAGCCCTGGTCGACGCCGAGATCCCGGTGATGGGACACATCGGCCTGACACCGCAGTCGGTCAACGCCATGGGTGGCTTCCGGGTGCAGGGCCGTGAGACCGAAGGAGCGCTGGCCCTGCTGGCCGATGCCAAGGCGCTCCAGCACGCCGGTTGCTTTGCCATCGTGTTGGAGGGTGTGCCCGACGAGGTGGCCAACATGGTCACCGCCGCGCTCGACGTCCCGGCCATCGGGATCGGCGCCGGTGCCGGCTGCGACGGTCAGGTACTGGTCATGCACGACCTGCTGGGTCTCGAGGACCGGCTCGCCCCGAAGTTCGTTCGCAAGTACGCGGATCTGCGAACGAGCTCGATCGACGCCATCGCCAGCTACGCGGCCGACGTCCGCAACGGCAGCTTCCCGAACGCCAGCGAGAGCTACCACCTGTCCGCCGAGGTGGCGGAGTCGGTCGCGCTCTACGGCGGGTCTCCGACCGCCTGACTCTGGGTCGGCTCGCTGTCACACCCCATCGCCAGACTGGTCGCATGCTCGATGTGAGAACGCGACCCCGTCGCGACTACGGTTGCTCGGTCCATTCGAACCCTGCCCCGCCGGACCGGGGCCCTCTGCCCTTCGAGGGTCGAGGTCCACAGGGAGGTACCCTAAAAATGCGCGCGTATGAACTCATGGTGATCATCGACACCGATGTCGATGATGGCGGTGTCGAAGCCGTGAACCAGCGGATCTCCGATCTCGTGACCGCTGATGGCGGCACGATCGTCAAGACCGATCTCTGGGGCAAGCGTCGATACGCCTACCCCATCAACAAGAAGTTCGAAGGCATCTACGTTGTCCTCGAGATCTCGACGCCTGCGTCGAACCTCGACGAGACCGATCGCTTCCTCCGTCTCGCGGACGAT
>JBBQLA010000018.1:0-11684 GCA_038327485.1 Acidimicrobiales bacterium | reverse complement strand
AGTCGGCGGTGACGCCCACCTCGTGCACCCCCTCCTCGATCGCGTTGGTCGCCGAGAGGATGGACTCCCCGAGGACGATGAGGAGGAGCAGGCTGTACCTCTCGGCGATGTGGCCGGGGTGCCAGCGTTGGTGTTTCAGTAGGCCGGCGGCCACCGGGAGGGTCATCTCGCCCGCCACCAGGACAGCGGTGAACACGAGAGCGAGCGGGCCGTGCAGCGCCAACCGCCCGATCCAGCCGAGCTGCAGGACGATCAGGCCGATGGCGATGATGCGGCACGACCGCGCGTTGTCGGAGTCGCCGAATGAGGCTCGCAGGTATTGTCCAGAGAGGCCGAACCGCATGACCAGGAAGCCGATGGCCACCCCGGCTTGGCGGCCGGCGTAGGCATCGGTGACGCTGGCGGCGAGGATCAGAACGCCGAGGATCTGCACGAAGGTGAGGGCCCGGTATGCGGCGTCGTCGGTGTCGTACGACGAGGCGAACCACGTGAAGTTCATCCACGCCCACCAGATCGCCCAGAAGATGAACAAGTAGGTGGCGATGCCGTGGGCGAAGTGCGTCTCGGCCAGCTGGTGGTGCAGCGCTGCGGCGCAGCGGCTCACAGCGACGACGAAGCAGAGATCGACGAGCAGCTCGAGGGGCGTCGACGCCCGGTGGGCCTCGCTGGGATCTCGCCCGGTCATTGGGCGCAGCAGTGCAGGCATCGTTCTCCCCATTTGTTTCCGGTCGTGGCTCCTGGCTCAGGAAGCGGTGTTGCCCTTGGGAACGAGGACCACCTTGCCGGAGAGGCGGCGGGCCTCGATGTCCGCGTGGACGTTGACGGCGTCGGCGAGATCTCTGACGGTCGGCGGCGGAACCGAGAGGCTGCCGACCGCGACTCCGGCGGCGATCGCTGGGATCTGGTCATAGGCCCGCACGGGGTCGGCGCCCGAGAACCGGACTCCGAGTGCGGCTGCGCCCATGTCGGCAATGGTCACCACTCGCTCGGGCCCACCGGCGAGCGTGACCGCTGCATCGAGCACCCCAGCGCCCGACGTGTCGAGCACAGCATCGACACGATCGACACCGCTGAACCGCAGGCGCTCGACCAGGTCGGGTCCGGCCGACACAGCGGTGGCACCGAAGCGTTCGATCGTCTCGCCTTGTTCGGGCGACGTGACGACACCGATCACCGCTGCGCCTCGCGCCAGGACCAGCTGGGTGGCCAGCATCCCGACCCCACCGGCGGCGCCAGAAATCAGGACCACCTCGCCGGGTTGCGGGACCAGCTCGCCGACGCAGCGGGCGGCGGTCTCCGCGATCGTCGGTAGGGCCGCCGCCACCTCCCAGGAGAGGCGCGTCGGCTTGGCGAACCACGGGTACAGCGTGCACTGCTCGGCGTAGGCGCCGCTCGTGGCCCCGCCGAACACCTCGTCGCCCACCGACACGCCGGTCACGCCCTCCCCCACCGCTTCGACCACCCCCGAAGCGTCGCTACCTGGCGTCACCGGGAACGTGTCGGGAAACACCTGAGCGAGATCACCCCGCCGGCGTTTGATGTCGATCAGGTTGACGGCGGCCGCGCACACCCGAATCAGGACCTCGCCGGCTCGGGGGACCGGCGTTGCGGCATCGACGATCTCCAGCACGGACGGATCGCCGTAGTGGTCGAACTGGACGGCCTGCATGGTGACTCCTCGGCGGCTGGACAGCGCCGAGCTGTCGCCGGCGCATGGTTCTCTTCGAGCACAGCTTCTATCATACGATTCGTATGATTTCTATCCCGTCCGAGAAATCTCCCCAGCGAGCAGGAGACGTCGACCAACTGCCAGAAGACGCCCGAGTTCGCCGGACCCGGGCCCAGGTGATCGCCGTCGCGCGAGATGTCCTGGTGGAGGTCGGACCGTTGGGCCTGACCTACACGCTGCTCGGCGACCGGGCCGGGGTGACCCGCCAAACCCTGTACCGCCACTGGCCGACCATCGAGGCCCTGCTCGTCGACCTCGTGCTCATCGGCCCTGATGTCGGCTATCCCGAACCCGCGGCCGACCCCTTCGAGGTGGCGGTCGGATTCCTCACCAGCCTTCGCGCCGGCATGGACGACCCCACCACCTCGGCGGCGCTCATCGCCCTCGCCGCCCAGGCCGATGCCCACCCGGCAAGCGCCGCCGCGCTGCGGTCCATCTCCGCCGATCGCCGTGCTGCGCTCAACGTCCTGCTCGCGGGATCGTCGCGACAGGTGAGCGAGGACGATTTCGCCCGCCTGGTGGGCCCGGTCTTCGTGCAGCGCTTCATCGCCCAGGGCCCGGTCACCGATGCCCTCATCCACGACACCGTCACCGCATGGCTGGGTTCCTAGGGAACTGCAGACCGACGTCGTCATGAAGCGCACGGAGATGCTCGAAGAGCGCTCTGCCGTCGACGGTTCGTACGATCCGGTCGGCCGACCAGCGCAGCCGACGCCATGTCCGACAGCCACGCGTGGTCCTCAATCTCGATGCCATCAACACCCCACTGAGATCGGCGCTCCGCAGATGCGACTGTCGCGTCGAGGAGCGCGGGGCTGCTCCGCAGCTAACTTTGATGGCCCGTGACGATTCCCGACAGCTCAGACCCGGAGATGATCCGTGAGGTCGCCGCGCCGATTTCGGCGCGGTTGCCGCGGCCGATCCGACGATTCGTTCGCACAGAGAGCGCCGGCGCCGTCGTGCTCCTCGCGAGCACGCTGATCGCCCTCGGGTGGGCGAACTCACCGTGGCATCACGCGTACGAGACTCTGCTTCACACGGAGTTCGACATCTCGGCAGGAGGGTGGGCGCTGCGTCTCGACCTCCACCAACTCGTCAACGACGCACTCATGACACTGTTCTTCTTCGTCGTCGGCCTGGAGATCAAGCAAGAACTCACCGCTGGCGAACTGAGCGATCGTCGCAACGCCACGTTGCCGACGCTCGCCGCAGCGGGTGGAATGATCGTCCCCGCAGCCGTCTTCGTCGCCATCACGTTGAGCCACGGCGGCGCACGAGGGTGGGGTATCCCGATGGCGACCGACATCGCGTTCGCGCTCGGGGTCATCGCAGCATTCGGATCCCGGCTGCCTGACGGGCTCCGGGTGTTCATGTTGGCGTTGGCGGTCGTCGACGACATCGGCGCGATCATCGTGATCGCGCTCTTCTATTCGGCGTCGATCAACCTGGCTGCGCTCGCCATCGCCGTGGCGCTCCTCGGTCTCGTCGTCGCGCTCCGTCAACTCCGGATCACACAAACCCCGATCTACGCAGTCGTCGGGGTCGGGGTCTGGCTCGCTACCTACGCGTCGGGCGTGCACGCCACCATCGCCGGAGTCGCGCTCGGACTCCTCACCCCCGCCACCGCGCTCACCGGCGGCCAGATCGCCCGCGAGTGGGCCGACGACCTCGATGACGAACCCACCGCCGCCGAGATCGGAGCGATGACCCAACTCGCGCGATCGTCGGTGTCAGTGGCGGAACGATTGCAATACCGAATCCACCCTCTCACGAGTTTCGTGGTGATCCCACTCTTCGCGCTGACCAACGCTGGCGTTCGGATCACCGGTGACGCGCTTAGCGCGCCAGGAGGAGCTGTGGTCGCGCTGGGCGTGGTAGCCGGCCTCGTCGTCGGGAAGACCATCGGGATCACAACATTCACCTGGGTAGGCGTCAAGCTGGGTGTCGGCAAACTCCCAGCGCAGATCACCTGGGGTCACATCGCCGGCGCCGCGAGCATCGGTGGCATCGGGTTCACTGTGTCGCTCTTCGTGGCGGACCTCGCGTTCGTCGATCACCCGACCTTTCAGAGCCCCGCACGGATCGGCGTCCTCGCCGGATCCGTACTCGCCGCCGGAATCGGATCGCTCATCCTCTGGGCGGCATCAAGGCGGACCACCCCGTCGAAGACGACCGACATCTCCGGTTCTCCCGCACCAACGCGCTCCGAGGACGATCACGGGGTGGTTCACCTCCAGTTCGGTTCGGTCACGCTCGGCGATGTGGCCGGGGCACTCAGCGAGGCTCTCAGCCAGCTCGCCACTGGCGCAGCGGTCGTTGTTGATCTCGAAGGGGTGGGCGCGGAGCCGGGCGGAGCTGCAGTCGGCGTGATCGCAGCGTCACTCAGAACAGCGGCCGAGCGTGGCGTCATCATTGTGATCGCAGCGCCGGACGAGGAGGTACGCATGGTGCTGAATCGACGCGACATCGACCGGATCGCTCCGGTCCGGTTCGGACTCGACGACGCGCGCGCCATCCTTGACCGCATGATCTCGATCTAGTCACGTCTCCCAACCTCAACTCGGACGCCCACGTCTCCGACCCCTATCACGAAGTCAGGTCGTGCCGAACCGCTCCCGGACCTGGCGTTCGAGTTCGTCGCGGTGTTCGGGATGCGCGACGTCGATGAGCGCCCGGGCGCGCTCGCGGAGCGTCCGCCCGTGCAGGTGGGCCACCCCGTACTCGGTCACGACGAAGTGCGCGTGCGAACGAGTCGTGGTCACGCTGGCGCCTGCTTGGAGCAGCGCCGAGATCCGCGACCGTCCCGAGCCGGTGACCGATGGCAGGGCGATGATCGGCCGGCCGCCCTCGGACAGGGCCGCGCCCCTCATGAAGTCCATCTGTCCGCCCACGCCGGAGAATTGGTGGGTCCCGATCGAGTCGGCACACACCTGCCCGGTGATGTCGACTTCGATTGCGCTGTTCACGGCGACGACGTTGGGGTTGCGCCGAATGATGTTCGGATCGTTGACGTATCCGACGTCGAGGAGTCGAACCGATGGGTTGTCGTCGATGTAGTCGTAGGTCTGTCGCGAGCCCATGACGAATCCGGCGACGATGTCACCGGTATCGATCACCTTCATCTCGCCGGTGATCACCCCGGCCTCGACGAGCTCACGCACCCCGTCGGAGAACATCTCGGTGTGGATCCCGAGCCGACTGTGTCCACGCAGAACGGAGAGCACAGCGTCGGGCACTGCCCCGATCCCGAGCTGGAGGCACGCCCCGTTGGGGACGAGCCCGGCGACGTTGTGCCCGATCGCCTCCTCGATCACGCCCAGAGTTGGTCTGGCCGGTTCAGGGATCGAATCGTTGGATGCCACCAACGCTGCGAACCGGCTGACGTGCACGTGACCGTCGCCATGGGATCGAGGCATGTTCGGATTGACTTGGCCGATCAGGATCGGTGCGCTGTCGGCGGCGGCTCGTGACACGTCGACCGACACGCCCAGGGTGCACCAACCGTGGCGATCAGGCGGGGAGACGTGCAGCAGGGCCACGTCGAGTGGCAGCGCTCCCGAACGGAACATCCGGGGGATCTCGGACAGGAACACCGGGACGTAGTCGGCCTGACCGTGCGCCACTGCGTCGCGCATGTTGGCACCGACGAAGAGCGCTCGCACCCGGACCCGGTCCCGCAAGGACGCTCGCACGTACGGTGCCGGCCCCTCGGTGTGCAGGTGGGTCACCTCGACGTCGCTCAGCGACTCGGCCCGGTCGGCCAGCGCCCCGATCAACAGTTGGGGGGCAGCGACTCCCGTGTGGACGAACACACGCATTCCTGACATGACAAGGCCGAGCGCCGAGTCGGCATCCGTGTATTCGCCGGGGGCCTCGGGCTGGTACACGCTCAGAATGCCATCTGGTCGACGATGCCCACCATCTCGGCGTCGACCAGCTTCACCCGGTTCTCGACCTCGTCGGCCATCGACACCCGGGTGATCAGACCACCGTTCTCCGACACCATCGAACCCCAATCGCCGTCGTGGGCCGCTTCGATCGCCGCTACTCCGAACCTCGTGGCGAGCACGCGGTCGTAGGCAGTGGGGGTCCCGCCCCGCTGCACGTATCCCAGGGTGGTGACCCGTGCCTCGATCCCGGTTCGACGCTCGAGTTCCGGGCCCAACAGGTTGGCGAGGCCGCCGAATCGGCGATGCCCGAACTGGTCGATCTGGTAATCGGGAATCTCCCACGTCCCCTCGGCTGGCACCGCCCCCTCCGCCACCACGATGATCGTGGCCTGACGCCCCGACCGATGACGTCGAGCGATGTGGTCAGCCGTCTCGGCCACATCGAAGGGGACCTCGGGGATCAGGATCCTCGCGGCTCCTCCCGCCAGGCCGGAATGAACAGCAACGTGACCGGCCGAGCGGCCCATCACCTCGAGCAGCAGGACGCGATCGTGGGCCTCAGCGGTCGTGTGGAGTCGGCCGATTGCCTCGGTGGCGATCGACACGGCGGTGTCGAATCCGACTGACCGGCCGGTGCCCGCCACGTCATTGTCGATGGTCTTCGGTATGCCTATGCAGTTGATCCCGTCGCGCTGAAGACGGGCCGCGCAACTGAGCGACCCGTTGCCGCCGACGACGATATAGCCGTCGATCCCCATCCGGGCGGTGACCTCGCGAACCACGTCCAACGCGCCGGCGTCCTGATACGGGGTGGTCCGCGAGGTGCCGAGGATGGTGCCACCTCTCGGAAGGATTCCTCGGCAACTGCTGACGTCGAGCATCTCGGACCGCTCCTCGATCACGCCCTTCCACGCGTCGATGAAGCCGATCAGCTCGTCCCCGTACGTCCTCTCGGCCAGCCGGGCGACTGCGCGAATCGCGGCGTTCAGGCCAGGACAGTCTCCACCGCTCGTCAGTATTCCGACTCGCACTCCATACGTCCGATCATCTCAACTCAGTCGGCCACCGTAGAGACTGCAGAAGCATCTGGCGAGCGGGTTGACCGGCGGGCCGATCCACGCTGAGCCCAGCCAACGAACAGACCGCTCGCGCAGACCGCCCGCGAACTCGTTCGTCTCGGAACCTCTTGGGTCCCCACATGAGCGACTTCGACGCGAACTTGCCGCCTCACCGACTTCGGTGCCCGGGGTGGGTTTCGAACCCACACGCTCCCAGAGGAGCCGAGGGGTTTAAGCGCTGCTCAGCAATTTCGGCGTGACCCCCTGAATGCCGTTGCAGCCCGTCCCTTCTGGGTTCTCGTCAATGACCGATCCGGCGCGTGCGACCGAATACAGGCCTGTTTCGCGAAGTTCGTTAGCAAATGCGTTAGCAGAACGGGGCCGCGCTGTCAGTCTGTCGACGACGCTCCAATGGCCACGATCCAGGGCAGCCCGACCGGGCCGACGGTCCACAGATACTTGCCCCACCATTCAAGGCCAGCATCGAACCAGGTCGACCGGTCGGTCGACCAACTCCACATGATGAGATCCTCAGTCAGCGGGCGAGCAGCTGCGCGTTGGTCGCAAACCAAGCGCTCACCTGGTCCAGGTCGGCATGAATCGAATACGGCGGGTCACCCAACGCTGCCGTGCGATCGTTGCCTACGATCGCCGTACAACTGGTGCCGGTCAGCCCCCTCGAATGGTGGCTGGTGCCACTTCGTCCGGGCTGCACCACGGGTCCACATGTCGAACGTGTGCACCGTCGCCTGGGCCACAAACCCCTCGCCTGTTGGTTGTCACCGAGACGTTCCAGTAGCAATGACCGATGGCCGTCACCTTCTCCCACGTCACTGAGATTGGGGCACCACCCGAGATCGTGTTCGACCTTTCGCTCGACATCGACGTACATCTCGCGTCCATGGCGGAATCCGGCGAGCAGGTCATTGCCGGAGTAGCGCACGGCAAGATCGGGCTCGGTGAGGAAGTGACCTGGGCAGCGCGTCACTTCGGGATCACGTGGAAGATGACGAGCCGAATCACCGAGCTGGAACCACCCTCTCGGTTCGTGGACCAGCAGACGCACGGACCCTTTGCCAGCTTCGTCCACGAGCATGTCTTCGCACCGTCGGACACCGGCACCGTGATGACCGACAACATCCGTTTCACGGCTCCGCTCGGTCTCCTGGGACGTGTCGCCGAGCGCGCGTGGCTCGGGTGGTACCTGCCCCGTCTCATCGCCGAGCGTGGCGAATTCATCAAGCAAGCCGCCGAGCGAGGCTGAAACGCCAAGCGACAACTCTCATACGTCTGTTGCACACCGTCGCCCGGACGACGGCAGCAGAGTGTGTAGCGATCTCTCGGCCGGGAGGCGGGACAAAATGTGCGCTCTCAGGCGCACGACCTCGCCCTACACGCAGATTATTGACGACGCGTCGATCGACACCGACGTGAGCCGAAGTGTGATCGGGCCGAGTGCGACATCAAACGGCAGAACGACGTGCCAGCGACCGTATGGGTGGCTGCTGGCAGGCCCGAGTGGGGCGGCTGTCCCACCCTGCTGAGCCGTTCCCTCGACCGCAACGATGTGCTCCACCCCATACCGGTCGCACGCTGGCGTGATGACCTCGCGTGGGTAGACCTCAACTACGGCCGTGGCCGCGCCGAGAAGCTGGCAGATTCCCATCCCGACGGCGGGGGGAGCGTCCCCGTAGCTGCACGTTCCGGGCGGTCCGGAATACACAACAGGAGTGAATGTCTGGGCAACGGTCGTGGTTGTTGTGGTCGTTCCGGTCGGGCCTTCACCGGTCGGCTCCGGGACGCAACCCAGCAAGCCCAACGCCAAGCACGCGCTGATGATGGCAGGTAGCCCAAGATGCCTCGCGTCGCTCATGCGGCCCACGTGCTCTCCCCCATTCGGCGCCTCGACGGCAGTGGCACGATATCCAATGCCGGAAGGTGGAGTTCCTGGGGCCAGCAGATCAGATGTCATGCGAGTTCGTGCCAGTCGCGCTCGCCGGCGACTCTGCCCGCAGCAGCCACCTGGCAACCTCCGGATCGGCCAGGTCAGCGACCCGCTGGTGGGTCGCCGCTACCTGTTCCGGGCTCGAGGACCGCTCCCCGTCACCGACTCGACCTCCACGGAAGAACGCATCGCGATTCGCCAGAACGCCCAGACGATCCGGCACAGTCCACTCCGGGCGCGAGCCCATCGACGAGAACGTCGCCGCGTCCAGCAGCGCTGGCCACGCCGCTTCCTCGACCTGGACGTCAAGCCACGACGCGAGCAAGCGCATCTGCGCGTCCAGGTCTTCGACCAGATCATCGAAGTGAACCAGTCGGACGTCGATCTCCGGCCGGTTCACCCATGCGTCGGCGACGTGGTGGACGAGCCCCGACAGCGAGTCCAATCGCCCTGTTGCCTCCCAATCGTCGAAGATCCAGCCTTGGACCCAGTCACCGAATGGCGCATCGGGTGACACCTCCACCGGCCGACCCGTCAACTCGGCGACGCGAGCCCGGTCGATGTTGCGCGAGTGGTGATACTGCGACACCGCCACATCAAGAGGACGCCGACCAGCGACGAGGTACCGAACTCGATCATCGAGCGGAAGGCCGTCGAGCGGAGTGTGAGTCTTGATCACCCGTGGGTGTTCCTGCGCCGCCAGCCGCCGCCGCACCTCTTCGATCGGCTCCACGTCCCAGTCGATCCATGGGCTGATCTCGCTCAACGGTCGCGGAAGTTTGCTTTCACCGAGCACAAGCATCGCCACGATCATCTGCAACCAGGTGGTCCCACACTTCGAACGGGTGCTGATCACCACATCACCCGGCCGGAACTCGAAACCAAACCAGCGCTCGTTCCGCTCACCGGGGTACCTACGCACCAACCCACCGTAGAACTTCCGACCCTGCTGGCACCTGGGCGGGCAGGGCGGCTTCACGATCCGGCGACAAGTCCCATGAAGCGCCCAGCGAGTCAGTCAGCGCCGACCGTCGTCGACAGCAGCGGGGACGAGGCGCTGCCGCCCATTCCTCGCTCACGTTGTCGTCCTGTCGTCGCGCGCCTGTGGCGCTACGTCTAGCGGCGTCACGCCGGACATCTGGGCGTCACAGACCGGATATCACGGAACCAGCGGCGATGTCTCTGATATCCCCGGACCCCTACATGGGGGTCACCTCAGCCCTGCCAGCTCCACAATCCCTGCAGCTCCACGACGAATGATTCCCGAGGTCACGGAATCGGTTGGCGCGCCGAACAGGGCAGGGCAAACTGATCGAACACGGTCGCCACCAGCGACCGCAAGGGGGCATGCCATGCGAGTTCGCAGGTGGATCGGCTTCATCGTCCTGACCGTGGTTGTCGCCGGCTGTCTCCCAATGCCGCCATCCAACCCGAGCCCGCCCCAGATCGACTCGATCGTGGTGGCGCCCGATCCCGTCGTGGCGGGTTCACCGTTCACCGTGACGATCAGCGCCACCGACGACATCGCCGTGACAGCGATCACGTTCGAGATCCGTACGCCGTCCGCGCTTAACACGGCGACCGACTTGGCGTACCCCCACCTGACGTGCGACAACCCGGCGTTCACACCGCAGCCAACGGTGACGCGCACCGTCACGTGCTCGCTGCCGTCGTTCGTGCCCAACGGCGCCTGGCGGCTGTGGGCGTTCGCCTCCGACGGCGGCACGCCCGGCGCCGGCTCGTCGCCGAGGACTACCTTCGCCGTCACCGGTGGCTCCGAGGACCGCCAGCCGCCGGTGGTCGAGTACCAGGCCGTCTCACCCCGACCCGCCGTGCTCGGCCAGCCGTTCCAGGTGACCGTCCGCATCTCCGACGCTCACTTGCTGCCGCCGACGCCGACCGACTTCCAGGTGTCGAACATCGTCGACACCTCGGCGCCGAACCCGGCGCCGTACGCGTTCTGGCCGTGCCCGACCGTGGTCCCCACGCAGGTGTCGCCCACGCTCCAGGAGTGGGTGTTCACCTGCACAGTGCCGGCGACAGCCGTCGCGGCTTCCTACGGCGGGTTCATGCACGTCGAGGATGCGATCGGCTACGACCTCGGCGTCTTCACCGACCAGTTCCAGATCGTCGCGGCGCCCTGACGCGGCGCCGACGGGTTGCCCTCACGGAATCGTGCCGGGCTACGTTCGGCGCATGACGAGGGAGAGCCGGACATGGCCGAAACTGGGCATCGACGGCAACGAGTTCGTGGTCGAGCTGACCACGTTCGAGAAGGCCGAGGCGCTCCACGGCCACGCGTGTGTGCCGAGTCGAAGCAGTTCGTGGTGATCCACCACGGCGCGCACAGACGCGTGCGCGTCGCGCTCGAGGGCACCGACTGGGACGAGTTGCTGATCGGCTGCGCCGAACCCGAAGCCGTCGACACCAACGTAGGTGAGGGGGAGGCGGCAACCCGAAGCGCTGCGGCACCCGCTCACCATCCGATGTCGGCGCCGTCGTCGATTTCTGGTGGCGCTGCCCGCTGGTCGATGGCGAGTTCTTTGGCGGTGCTGCGTTTCAGTGAGTCGACTACTAGATAGAGCGGGTCGGCCTTCTCCTCGGATTTGCCGTGGTGTTCGAGTTCGTCTGATGGCTCGTCGGAGACGAGGTACATGCGGTTCGACTCTCGTCCGCGGCTGAGCCCGACGTAGCCCATCTCGCGGTGGAGGTCATCGCTGGCCAGGAGAAGTCCGTGGTCGCAGGTCCGCCCTTGCGCTTTGTGCACGGTGACCGCGTAACCGTGTCGCATCGACCCGGCGCTCAAGTACGCATCATCGAGTCGTCGCTCGCCGTCGACGGTCGAGATGGTCACGGCCCCACGGTCGTGGTCGATCTCGGTGATTCGACCGATCGTGCCATTGCGGATCCCGTTGGGGTAGTCGTTGTGGGTACACAACACGTCGTCGCCGACCTGAAAGGGTCGCCCACCCACGAGTATCGGCTCGCCGGAGAGTTCTCCCGCCCCAGCCACGTGGCGGCGGGCACGACGATTGAGGTCGTCGACATCGGCGTTGCGTTTC
>JBBQLA010000017.1:0-11828 GCA_038327485.1 Acidimicrobiales bacterium | reverse complement strand
CACTTCGACACGGGTCGGCGCATGGCGCTGGCGGGCATTGCCTCGTGTCGTGGGCAACAAGGTCGCACCGCGGAGGCCGCCGCGGCCGCGGCGTTGCTGCGTGAGTGCGGGCCCGATGCCGGGTTCCTCCGCGACGAGATGGCCCTCGGCCTTGCGTGGGCCGCGGCTGCGACCGGCGACATCGGCGCGGCCCAGCGGCTGCTCAGCGCCGCGGCCGCCGCAGCAACCATCACCGATCACCCGGTCGTGGCCTCGGAGCTGTGGTTCGATGCGGCGCGCCTCGGTCTGATGGGCGCGGCAGACAAGATCGCCGCGCTGGTGGGTCGATGCGACGGCGAGATGGTGGGGTTGCGCGCGGCAGGCGCGACCGCGTTGGAGTCGGGCGACCCCGCTGCGTTGGAGTCGGCGGCCGATGGCTTCGAACAGATCGGGGCGGTGTTGATCGCCGCCGAGCTGTTGTCTGCCGCAGCAGGATCGTGGCGACGCCTCGACGATGCCCGCGCCGCGTCCGCCGTCGGTCATCGCGCCGACGCCCTGGTGACGGGCACCCAAGGTGCGGCAACGCCGCTCTTGATGGGGTCGGTGGCGGCCGTCCCGCTGTCGCGTCGCGAGCGTGAGATCGCATTGATGGCGGCCAAGGGGTTGAGTTCGAGGGAGATCGCTGAGCGCGCGCACGTGTCGGTGCGCACGGTCAGCAACCACCTCGGCAAGGTCTACGCCAAGCTCGGCGTCTCGAGCCGACGCGAACTTCGTGCCGCGCTCGAACGCTGAGCCGTCACCACATGTTGTGGCGAATGAAGTCGTAGACCCCGGTGAAGTTCTTGGTGGGCTTCGGCGGGATCGGCACCACACCACCCAGGGCGATGGCGCCCCACATGATCTGGGCATTGTGCTCGACGATCAGCGCCGAGTGCAGCGCGTCGTCCACCGACTTCCCGACACACACCATGCCGTGGTTGGCCATCAGCGCCGCCGATCGATCCCCCAGCTTCGAGGCGACCTCTGCACCCAGGCCGTCGGAGCCGGAGGGGAAGTAGTCGCAGATGGGCACGTCGCCGCCGATGTACACGATGAACTCGTCGATGCCTGCCGGGATGGGCAGGTGAGCGACAGCGAACATCGAGGCATACTTGGCGTGGCAGTGCACGACGCCCTGCACCTCGGGGTAGAGGGCGAAGCACGAGAGGTGCAGGCCCTTCTCAGACGTGGGGGACTGATGACCCTCGGTGACCACACCGTCGAGATCACAGATCACGATGTCGTCGAGGGTCATCGCTTCGTAGGAGAGCGACGACGGGGTCATGGCGACGGTCATCTCGTCGATCCGTCCCGAGACGTTGCCGGCGGTCCCCTCGACGAGACCACGGGCGTACATGTGCTTGGCTGCGTCGAGGACGGCTCGGCGGATTTCGGTGGTGTCGCTCACGATCGGGCCTCCAAGACCTCAGGGTTGGCGCAATGGGCGGGCCGTCGGCCGTCGAGCAGGGCCAGGATGTCGTCCGCGATCATCGTGGTCTGGGTGGTCTCGGTGTTGTAGGTCGCACCGCCGATGTGCGGGGTGAGCACCACGTTGTCGAGTCCGATGATCGGATGGTCCTTGGGCAGTCGTTCACCTTCGAAGTGGTCGAGTCCAGCGCCGCTGAGGTGCCCGGAGATGAGCGCGTCCGTCAGCGCGTCGAGGTCGTGCAGGCCGGCGCGAGCCGAGTTGAGGTACATCGCCCCCGGCCGCATGAGCGCGAATTTCGAGGCGTTCATCAAGCCGAACGTCTCGGGTGTGACCGCAGCATGCATCGAGACCACGTCGGCTTCGGCCAACAGATCGTCGAACTCATGGGTGGCATCGGGCGAGAACGGATCAGCGGCGATGACTTTCATCCCCAAGCCTTCGAAGCGCCACTTGGCGGCCCGTCCGACTGCGCCGAGGCCGACGATGCCGACGGTGCTTCCAGCGACCTGCCAGGCCCGGAAGTGCTGATAGGCGATGCGATCGTCCCGGAACAGCACGCGATTTCGGCCGTCTCGGTCCGCTGCGATCAGGTGCCGGTTCACCGCCATCAGCAGGGCGATGGTCATCTCGGCCACGCCGTCGGCATTGCGGCCGGGCGTGTGCACCACCGGGATGCCCTTGGCCGTGGCCCCCTCGAGGTCCACGTTGGTCGGGTCGCCACGGGTCGAGCCGATGATGCTGAGGGGCTGGTCGAGCACCTCGCGCTTCACCGAATCGCTCTCGGCCACCAGGATCGTGGCTCCCGATTCGGCGACCCGGGCAGCCAGCGCCGCGCTGTCGAGAATCACGAGCGGGACGTGCTCGATCCAGGGATCGAGGATGACGTCGCATCGCGCCCTGAGCCG
The DNA here is from genome assembly GCA_038327485.1 of Acidimicrobiales bacterium. Lineage (GTDB taxonomy): Bacteria > Actinomycetota > Acidimicrobiia > Acidimicrobiales > Microtrichaceae > JBBQLA01. The sequence goes on along the minus strand of JBBQLA010000017.1, from coordinate 9,476 downwards.
TTCGAGGCCCTCGCCTCGAAGCGGCGCGGTGCTCAGCAGTACGGGACGATCAGGACCTGACACGCGTGTCAGGTTAGACCGATGATCCGGCCGAGGGCCCGCCGGAACCGTCGTTCTCGGGACGAATCAGGCGGTGGCCAGGGCTTGGCCGATGCCTTCGGCCAGGGTGTTCCACGACAGCGTGGCGCACTTGATCCGCACCGGGAACTTGACCACACCACGCAGCGCTTCCAGATCGCCGAGCGACACGTCGGGCGCCACTTCGGGTTCGGATGCCGCATCGTCGCCCTCGAGCGAGGACTCGTGGATCGACATCATCGCCTTGAAGGCGCGGCTGATGTCGGAGATCTCGTGGACGGTCTTGCCCTTCACGGCCGCCGACATCATCGATGCTGACGCCTGGCTGATCGAGCATCCCTGGCCGCCGATCTTCACATCGACCACGGTGGCGTCGTCGCCCTTCGATGCGTCGTCGAGTTCGAGGAAGACCACGATCTCGTCACCGCACAACGGGTTGAATCCCTCGGCCCGCTGCGCCGGAGGAACGGCCAGCTCACCGCGATGACGGGGCGAGCGATAGTGATCGAGAATGATCTCGCGGTAGAGATCTTCGAGACCGGACATGGTTGCCTCTCTCAGAGTGCGAAGAATTGCTCGGTGTCGGCCAACGCGTCTGCCAACGCGTCGACGTCTTCCTCATCGTTGTAGATGTAGACCGATGCTCGCGCAGTGGCGCCGACACCGAGAACTTTCATCAGCGGTTTGGCGCAGTGATGGCCAGCTCTCACGCACACGCCGTGGGTGTCGAGGACCTGGCTGATGTCGTGGGGATGCAGGCCACTCAAGGCGATCGACAAGACGCCACCGCGCTTGGCGGGGTCCGATGGACCGTGCACCGTGATCCGGTCTCCGAAGCGCTCGGCCAGCGTGCTCAAGGCGTAGGCGGTGAGGGCGACCTCGTGCTCGCGCACTCGATCCATCCCGATCTCGTTGAGATACTCGATGGCGACACCCATCCCGATCGCTTCCGCGATGGGTGGCGTGCCGGCTTCGAACTTGTGGGGCAGCGGTGCGCAGGTGAAGCCCTCGAGCGTGACGTGCTCGATCATGCCGCCACCACCCAGGAACGGCGGCATGGCGTCGAGCAGTTCCTGCCGACCCCACAGCACCCCGACCCCGGTCGGGCCGCACATCTTGTGCCCGGAGAACGACAGGAAGTCGGCGCCCAGCGCGGTCACGTCGGTCGGCACGTGGGGCACGTACTGGCACGCATCGACTGACACCACGGCGCCGACAGCGTGCGCCGCATCAGCGATCCGTCGCACCGGGTTGATCGTACCCAACACGTTCGACATGGCCGACAGGCCGACGACCTTCACCCCGTCGAGGAGGCGGTCGAGCTCGGAGAGATCGAGTTCGCCGTCGGTGTTCACCGGGATCCACCGGATCTCCACCCCGATCTGTTGGGCCAGCATGTGCCACGGCACGATGTTGGCGTGGTGTTCGAGTTCGGTGAGCAGGACTGCGTCGCCGGCGGCCTGGTTGGCTCGACCCCACGACTGGGCCACCAGGTTGAGGCTCTCGGTGGCATTCTTGGTGAAGATGATCTGGTCAGAGGACGGCGCTGCGATGAAGCGGGCGACCTTGCGGCGGGCGTTCTCCAACGCATTGGTCGACGCCTCGGCGATCTCGTAGACGCCGCGGGCCACGTTGGCGTTGATCGTCTCGTAGAAGGTCGTCATGGCGTCAAGGACGACGCGGGGCTTCTGAGACGTGGCCGCGGAATCGAGGTAGACGAGCGGGGTCGGACGCTCGGCCATGAGGAGGGGGAAGTCGGCCTTGATCAGCTTGGAGTCGAGGGGGGTGCTCATGTGGTGACAGCTTCCTTCTCCGCGCCCTGCCATGCGGCGAATCCGTCGCGCTCGAGTTGCTCGACGAGTTCGTTGCCGCCGCTCTGCACGATTCGACCGTCGACGAGGATGTGGACCACGTCGGGCTCCAGGTGATCGAGCAGTCGCTGGTAGTGAGTGATCACGAGCGTGCCCATCTCGGGTCGGGCCCGCCGGACCTCGTTGACGCCCTCGGCCACGACCTTGAGCGCGTCGATGTCGAGGCCCGAATCGGTCTCGTCGAGGATCGCCAATTCGGGAGACAACATGGCCATCTGGAGGACCTCGTTGCGCTTCTTCTCGCCGCCGGAGAAGCCCTCGTTGAGATAGCGGTCGGCGAAGGCCGGATCCATCTTGAGCTTGGTCATCCACTCCATCAGCTCGAGGCGAACCTCGAGGATCGACAAGTCAGCCACCCCGGTTCGAGCCGACATGGCCTGGCGCAGGAACTGCCGAACGGGAACTCCCGAGATCTCCTGGGGGTACTGGAACGCCAGGAAAATGCCGGCGCGGCCCCGATCGTCGGGACCCCAGGAGGAGATGTCTTCGCCGTGGAACAGCACCTGGCCACCGGTGACCTTGTACTCGGGGCTGCCCATCAGGGCGGACGCCAACGTGGACTTCCCTGAGCCGTTCGGACCCATCAAGGCGTGGATCTCACCGGCCCCGACGGTGAGGGACAGGCCCTTGAGGATGTCACCGGAGGTCATGCCCGGAGTCGGTTGGGCCGGAGCGACGCGCAGCTCGGAGATCTCGAACAGGGGAGCGGACCCGTCGGTGACGTCAGCGTCGGTCATGGTCAAAGTCTATTTCCCCTATCCAGCTAGTGGAAACCCACCGAGGCGAATCCGGCTCGTATTATCGGTCACGTGAGCTTCCCGGAGATGCCGTCCACGCCCGCCGAATCAGGCCCCCCGTCCGGCTCCGCTTCGGCGTCATCCCCGCCGCCCGCCGGAGGGTTTCCGCCGCCGCCAGGTTTCGGTGCGCCGCCTCCACCTCAGGCCCAGCGCCCACTGCAGATGCCCCCGCCTCCCGGCATGTATCCCGGCCAGATGTACCCCGGGCCCGGTCAGCCACCACGTCGATCAGCGATGTCCGGCGGGGCCATTGCAGCGCTTGTCATCGGCGTGGTGGTCGTGCTCATGGTCGTCGTGGGTGTGGTCGTGTTCGCCGTCGGGTCCACCGTCGAGAAGGATCGGTCGACCGTGGCGTCAGCCTCTGGGGTCCGTGCACCAACGTTTCCCGCAGCACCGAGCCCGACCGTCTCCCTCGATGATGGCTGGGCCACCGAGACGGTCCCTTCGGGAGCGTTCTCGGTCGACATGCCCGGGCGGACCGACTCGACCTCGCAGGCGGTGCCCGTCGGTACGACGTCGCTGCAGATGGGTGTGCTCATCGCCGACCACGGCGACGAGATGGAGATGGTCGCCGACTACGTCATGCCCGCCGGCTACGACGTGCACAAGTTCGACCTCCGAGCGTCTGCGAACGGCGCGCTGGCGGGCATGGGCACTGACGGCCTGGTCACGAGCTTCACCCCTGGAAATGTGGGCTTCCTCAAGGGGGCGTCGTTCACCGGAACCGCGTCGCGCGTCGGGACGCGGTTCATGGTCGAGGCCAAATTGATCACCCTCGACGGCCACGTCGCGATGTTGGGAGTGGTCCACCTCGAGAACGCATCGGTCGACGCGCAGGCCACCCTGACCCGGATGGTCGAGACGTTCACCCCTCGCTGAGGTTTCGCACGCTCAGGCGCCGTGGTCGCGGAGATCTTCCTTCCACCGTCGAAAGCTGGCGTGGTTGACCCCCGACGGGCCGATGCCGTGACCTGAGCCGTCGGCGAACAACCGGAACGTGAACGAGCAGTCGAGGTCGTCGTGGTCGATGGCCACGTAGCGCGCGTTGGCCTTCACAGCCGGGCCCGCGCGCCACAGCAGCCACCGTCCGATCCGCCGTTTGAAGTTGGCCGGGCCGACACCGAGATCATCGCCGGCGGTGAGGAGGAGCGAGGGCGCCTCGACCCATGCCGTGGCGGGGATGTTGCGGTCCCGGGTGGGGGTCGGCGGAAGGTCGACGGTGTGGATCGGGGTGTGGTCCAGCGGACGTTCGTCCGCCGGCAACGCAGCGGGCGAACCAGGACTCGGCGCGTCGGACATGGGCGGAGCGTATGGCACCCTGTCGCCGTGCCGTTCACGTTCCTGCCGCACCAGGTGCCAGTGCTACCGCTGGCCGCTGGTGACGGCGCTCGCGTGCACGATCGGTGGGACGGCTTGGCGTTGGTCGCCGGGTCGGTTGCACCTGACCTGTTCTACGTGACGGTCGGCTGGTCGAAGGGCCCGTGGGGCATCGATCTGTCCACCGATGGCCACAGCGTGGCGAACCTGCCTCGAGTGGTCGTGTTGGCGTGTCTCCTCGCGACGGTGGTGCGTCGCGTCGTGTTGTCGGTGCTGCCCTTGGCGGTGCCCGATGGTGGCCAGTTCCACTTCCACGACTACTGGGCGATCTCGCGCCGGCGACACCGTTGGTACGTGACGGCATACTCGGCGCTCGTCGGCGCGGTCACTCACCTCGTGCTCGACAGCTTCACCCACGTCAACGGGTTCGTCGTCGAACACATCGATGTGATGCGACGGCCGTGGGTCCTGGTGAGCGGAAAGCCGGTGGGGTTCTACACGGTGCTCCAATACGGGGGGTCCGTGCTTGGTGGGGTCTGGGCGTTGTATCTGCTGCGCCGCATGGGCCGTGCCCGGCACTTCCGGCGCCGGATCGACGACCAGCAGCCGCCGCTCGGTCGGGCGCCCGCGGCGGCGGTGAGCGCCGGCGTCCTGCTCGGGGTCGTTGGAGGGGTGGGCTCTGCCATGAGGCGCAACGTCAGCCACCGAGGAGCTGGATTGCTCTTCGAGTCGAACAAGTCGACAGTGATCATGGCGTTCTGTTGGGTGGCGTTCGTTGGGTTGGTCGTCGGCTGCGCGGTGGCGAACTGGCTGAACACCACTCCTCGGTTGCGCAAAAACGTTCCGCCTAGTGGAATGGTGTTCCGCTGAGCGTTAGCATTGACGGGCATCGACGCTGGGAGGCATTCGTGAAGAAGTCATTGGCGGTAGCTGCGTGTGTGGTGGCGGTGCTCGCGAGCGCCTGTACGGGGCCTTCGCCCACTGCGGGAACGAGGGCCGGAGTGGGCCAGCGGTCCCTCCACGTGGTTGTGGCCGGTCCGTCCGTTCCGGCTCCGGGCACGTACGTCGCCAACCAGCCCATCACGTCGGGCAGCCAGACGGTGGCCTACAACGGTTCGAACACCATTGCGTCGATCACCGGTAAGGTCGGCTTCGCTGGTGCCTCGGGCCCCGCCACACTCACCATCGCTCTGCAGTCGGCCGGTACGTCCTACAACGGCACGATCCGGGTCGTCGAGCCGGCCGCTGGACTCGACACCACGGTGACCGCGAGTTTCGTGTCCGTCTCGGTCGACGGTGACAACGACCTCGCCGGGTCGTTCGGCGACGGCACCAGCACCGTCGAATTCAGCATCACCACCAACAACACGCCTGGCATCGAAGCGGCCTACGACACGCTCGCCGGCGACGAGACCGACTTCTGCGCCACGGCGCAGCAGAGCCTGGCCGGCCTCAATCCTGTCCAGGTCCCGGTGTCGTCCATCACCAACAATCACTTCGACAATCGGGCATCGTTCGGTGGCTCGAAGAGCAGCCTCACGCCGCTGACGACCCAGACGTACCAGACCCCCGGTGAGTTCGACACGGCGGCCGGCAACAACCTGGCGTTCACCGACTCGATCTCGTGCAAGACCCGCAGCGAGGATCACCTGGCGACCACCGGCGTGACCACTGGTGGATCCGATGCCGCCTGCTCCACACTCAACGTCGCATCGGCCGCTCGGGCCTTCGCTCTGTTGACCCCTGCCGAGCAGGCCGCCTACGCCACCACCGGAAAGACGTTGGCCTTCGGGCCCGACCTGGTGAACCAGACCGGGACCGAATGGCTGGCCCCGATCATCGACGCGTCACTGGTGGGCAACACCATGACCGTGACCGCCCATGCGCTGCTGGTCCGTTGGACCGACCCGGCGTTCGCGATCTTCCCCGACACCATCCGTGGTGTTCACTACTGCACGGTCAAGAGCCCGTCCTGGTTCTACTGGTGGTACACCGCCGGATCGAACTGAGCTGACGGCAACGTCGGGCGACCAGCGCTACCAGCCTCGGGCGATCCATTCGTCCAGGCTGGGGCGCTCGTTGCCGATCGTCGTGTCGAGACCGTGTCCCGGCATCACGATCGTGTCGACGGGCAGTGACAACAGCAGGTCGTCGATCGACCGGATGATGGTCTCGAAGTCTCCGCCCTCGAGCTTCGTGTTGCCGGGACCACCGGGGAACAAGGTGTCGCCGCTGAACAACAGCGGTTTGCCTTCGACGAGGAACGACATCGACCCTGGAGTGTGGCCGGGGTTCAGGATCGTGCGAACGCGCAGGTCGCCGACCTCGATGATCTCGTCGTGTCCGATGAGCTCGTCGTAGCTGGGCAGCATCGCCGCGTCCTCCGCGGTGACGCCCACCGAGTAGCCGGCGTCACGCATCTCCTCGATGGCTTGGATGTGATCCCAGTGGCCGTGGGTCTCGACGATGCGCCGCACGCCCAACGCTTTGGACAGCTCGAGGAGTTGCTGGTGTTCGTTGGCGGCGTCAATGAGCATGGCGTCGCCGGTGTGGCGACACCGAAGCACGAACACGTTGTTGTCAACCGGGCCGACCACCACCTTGTGGATCTCGAGGTCGGTGTCGGAGTGGTGCAGTGTCGAGGTCGCGTCGATGGCCATGCCGCCATGGTCGCGCCCCATCGTGCGTGATGCCGAGCACCCCCGGTCGGGCCTCTCTGCGCACAGTGGTATGTGCTACGAGGAGGTCGCTCGGCATCTCGATTTCCTCTCAGTCCAGCCGTAGTGTCCCGGAAATGGGTTGGTCGGAGCTCGATAGCGATCTCTCCCATGTTCGGCGCCTGACCGAGATTTTGGCCCGCTACCCGCTCCCGCCTTCGATCTCTGTGTCGGAACTCAGGGTTGATGTGGTCCGGCGAACCACGACTGTGGTCCTCACGATTGACGCAACTGGCTTTCAGGCCGAATTCGGGTTCCCAACCCGAATGGCCGAGTCATCCCCCCGGTGTCGACGAAATCGCTTCCCCACGCGCGGTTCGAGAACCGTGGCTTGCCCTGCAGGACCCTCAGCTCGTATCTCCCAGAGACGGCGGGACAACTAGCCTCCCCAGTCGACTACTGCGCTCGTGAGTCGACGTGCAGGGGGCGTCGGGATCCAGGAGGTGCAGGCATGGCGCTTGAATCCGAGCACCCTTCGGCGCTAGGCCGGTTGCCGACATGGGAGGAACCTCGGCTGCTCCCGATTCTCGCCGGCGCGGTTGCTACGGCGCCTTTCACCTGGTGGGTTCTCGGCATGATGACGCACTTCAGCGACGCCGCCAGCCCGGACTACCTGGTCCAGCCGCTCGATATGTCGGAAGGGACCGAACTGCTGATCGGGCTCTCAGCGATGGTGCTCGCTTCGGCCGGGGGGTTCTTGATCGCATGGTCGATCCGGTCGCATCGCTGGTCGATTCGCTGGGCGGGCGTCTTGGGACCCGTATTTGCTGCGTTCGGTTATGCCGGTGCGACCTACAGGGTGATCACAGCTCCGGTGACCGGGGCGAACATCGGCGGCGGAATCCTGATCCTCGCAGCAGGTCCAGTTGCTCTGGTGCTCCTCGGATTGCTCATCGTGTTCGCCCGACATCCGAGGGCCGTGAGCAGCTCTGCGCACCCTGGTCTTGGGGACGCCCGGGATGCTTGATCTCCTCACGCGCGACACAGTGCGATCAGGTCGACAAGACGTCGAAGCCGAGGCTGATGGCAACGGGGATCTGTGCCGGGTCGAACGTGGCGTACCGCAATGGACGCGGGAGCCGATCGGCGGCTGCGAGGTGGATGGCGTCAATGGTCCGAAGCGGCTGTGTGCGCCCCAACTCGGCGGCGCGATCCAGACACCGGCCGTCCACGGGCACTACGGCGATGCGTTCCCAGTCGTCGCGGATGGCGCCACGAAGTTCGTCGGTGCGGGTGGGGTCGTCGCCGAGGCGATCTACCAGCATCAACGCTTCGGACAGCACCACCGCGGACGCGCACCAGTCGGGGTCGGCGGCCATGGCCTCGAGGATGACCGGACGAAACGGGCCGTCGAGGTATCGGGCCAGCAGCGCGGTGGTGTCGAGTGCGAGCGTCATGAGGGGGAGCGGCTCATCGGCCTCGCACCTCGCGGACCAGCTGGTCGAGACGGGTGCCGGTCCACGTGGGCATGGTCATCGACGGAAGGGGTCGGTCGGCGCGTCGGGGGGCGACCACCAGACCTCGGGCGATGAGATCGTCGAGAGATATGTCGTGATCGGCGGCTTCGATCGGACCGATCTGGGCGACGGGATCGCCGCCGACCGTCACGATGATGCGCTCACCGGCCTCTGCCCTGCGTAACACGGCAGCGAGGTCGGTTCGCAGGTCGCGCATTCCGATCCGTTCCATGTGTACAGCAGTGTACATCGATGTGGTTGAGTCGCCATTGAGCGGAGACCAGACTGCCACCATGAACTTTGCCTTCTCCGAAGAACAAGAAGAGCTCCGCAAGGTCGTCAAGGACTTCCTCAACGCGAAGTCCTCCGAGGCCACCGTCCGCGAACTGATGGACACCGAGTCGGGCTACGACCCGGCCATCTGGTCGCAGATGGGTGAGCAGATGGGCCTCCAGGGCCTGGTCATTCCCGAGGAGTTCGGTGGCTCGGGCTACAGCTACGTCGAGCTGATCGTGGTGCTGGAGGAAATGGGTCGGCGTTTGTTGTGCGCCCCGTATTTCTCCACCGTCGTGCTCGCCGCCAACACGCTGCTGCACTCCGGCGACGAGGCCGCCAAGGCCAAGTACTTGCCGGGGATCGCATCGGGCGAGACCATCGCCACGCTGGCCTTCACCGAGGCCAACGGCAAGTGGGACGAGTCGGGCATCACCATGGAGGCCACCGGTTCCGGTGACTCGTGGACCCTGTCCGGCGAGAAGATGTACGTGCTCGACGGCCACACCGCCGGTCTCGTGCTGGTCGCAGCGAAGACTCCGAAGGGCACCAGCTTGTTCGCCGTCGACGGCGCCGCGGCCGGTCTCACCCGAACCGCACTGTCGACCATGGATCAGACCCGCAAGCAGGCCCGCCTCGAGTTCGCCGACGTGCCGGCCGAGCTCATCGGCACCGAGGGCGAGGGTTGGACCGTCCTGTCCCGCGTGCTCGATCTCGCTGCGGTCGGCCTGGCCGCCGAGCAGGTCGGCGGCGCGCAGGAGTGCCTCGAGATGGCCGTCCAGTACGCCAAGGACCGCGTGCAGTTCGGTCGTCCGATCGGCTCGTTCCAGGCGATCAAGCACAAGTGCGCCGACATGCTGCTCGAGACCGAGTCGGCCAAGTCCGCCGCGTACTACGCCGGCTGGTGCGCAGCCGAGCTCAACGACGAGCTCCCCTCGGTGGCGAGCCTGGCCAAGAGCTACTGCT
>JBBQLA010000016.1:0-11847 GCA_038327485.1 Acidimicrobiales bacterium | reverse complement strand
GATCGATCAGCCGACATCAGGCGCGGTTGGGCGGTTAGGGTAAACGGTGTTTACCGAATGGTGGACGTCCTGTCAATGCTCCGACGACCGAATGCGTCACCGGTTCAGTGGCGGGCTGGAACTCCCAAGGAGTCTCGGTGGTGGCCTCGACAACGAGCCGGACGGCACCAACGAAACCAGCCGATTCCGTGGTGCCGATCCTGCTCGTCGGAGGCACGCTCATCGACGGGTCGGGCCGGCCGCCTCAGCCGGTCACCGCGGTGCTGATCGTCGGCGATCGCGTCGCCGCCGTCGGCGATGCAGCCAGCGCCGCTGCAGCCGTGAGCGCGACGCCGATCGAGACCATCGACTGCAACGGCTTCACCGTCATGCCAGGGCTGATCGATGCCCACTGTCACATCACGTTCGGTGAGCCGCAGTCGAATGACGAGCTGTTCTTCCACCGCCCGCAGAGCACCAGCGTGTTGCTGGCCGCGTTCAACGTGCGCAAGCTGCTGCTCGCCGGTGTCACAGGGTTCTTGGATGCCGACTGCATCTTCGACATCGGACCAGCGCTTCGGGACGCCATCGAGGCGGGGCTCGTCGAAGGCCCTCGAATGCGATCCGGCATGAACGCACTGCTGACCGCTGCCGGCGGTACCGCCGGGCGGCTCATCCCTGACAGCGGCGCTCTTGGCTACGCCCGCGTCGTGGGTGACCGCAACGAGATGGTGCGAGTCACCCGCGAGCAGATCAAGCACGGCGCGGACTGGATCAAGATCCATGTCACAGGTCTGGTGCCGGGCCGCGCACGTGAGGAGTCGGTGTGGAGTCCTGACGAACTCGCGGCGGTCGTCGACACGGCGCACGAGTTGGGCACCCGCACCGTTGCGCACTGCCGGACAGCGGAGAGCACGCGGCTGGCTGCAGTGGCCGGTGTCGACCTCATTCTCCACGCCAGTTTCATGGACGAGAGGGCGCTCGAGGCGGTCGTCGCGTCGGGAGCGGCGTTGTGTCCCACGTTCACATTCCTTGCCAACCTCGTCGATCATGGCGCAAAGGTGGGCGCAGGGTCGTCGCAGGTCGAACTGTTCCGCGGCGAGATCAGTGCGACGGCGGCGATGATGCGCCGTGCTCACGATGCCGGGGTCAAGCTTCTCACCGGATCTGAGAGCGGGTTCTCCCTCACTCCCTACGGCCACTGGCACGCGCGGGAACTCGAGTTGTTCGTGACCGAACTGGGCCTGACCCCGCTCGAGGCGATCACCTGCGCGACCGCACACGGAGCGATCGCCCTGGGGATGGAAGGCGAAATCGGCGTGATCGACGAAGGCATGGCCGCCGATGTCATCGTGGTCGACGGAGACCCTTCCGTCGACATCACGGTGCTCGCCGACCGCGGCAACATCCGTCATGTGATCAGCCGGGGCCGACCGGTCGACATCTCGGGACCATGGCCCGAACGACGACCACTCGCGGGCGAGAAGGTCGGCACGTGGTCGACTGAACTCCTGACCAGAGATGCGTCGCTCCGGTGACCGATTCCACGCGACGACGATCGGTGCTCGTCACCGGCGGAAGCGGTGGACTCGGCGAGGCGATCGCCCGTCGATTCTCGGCCGCCGGCGACCGAGTCGGCGTGCTGGATCATGATGAGGCCGCCGCTGCCCGCGTCGCCCGCGAGGTGGGCGGAGAGGCACTTGGCGCCTCGGTCACCGATGCGGCGGCGATCGACCGAGCGATGGACCGCTTCGGGGTACCCGATGTCACGATCTGTGCGGCCGGAATCGTCCGCTTCGGCCCCTTGCTCGAGCTGGGCGAGCAAGCATGGCAAGACGTGATCGACGTGAATCTCACCGGTACCTATCGAGTGGCCCGTGCCTCCGCCAGGCGGCTGATCGACGCGGGCCGCGGCGGATCGATCATCGTGCTGACCTCAATCAACGGACGCGCTCCCGGAATGAACGCCGGCGCCTACGGCACCACCAAAGCGGCGCTCGGTCTGCTCGTCCGTCAAATGGCGCAGGAGTGGGCGATGCACGGTCTGCGCGTGAACGCTGTGGCCCCGGGTCTCATCGATGGCGGAATGTCGGCGCCGATCTACGCCGATCGCCACGTTCGTGAAGCTCGCGAATCGAGGGTTCCGCTCGGTCGGCTCGGCACCCCGAGCGATGTGGCCGATGTTGTCCACTGGCTGGCCTCCGAAGGAGCGGGATACATCACCGGGCAGGAACTTGTCGTCGACGGAGGAGTCACCGACAGCATCATGTCCACGCTGCCCCGGCCGGAGTCGGTCGACGGTGTGGGCGATCGCGCCGAAGGTCCCAACGGCGCCGACGAGCCGACATGAGCGGGGCCCGGAACCTGCTGCTCATCGGCGGGCCACCAGGCGGCCACGAGTTCGACGCATCGGCGGACGCAGTGTGCGCCTCGCTCGAGGTCGATGGCATCGCCAGCGCCCTCGTGTGGGACCCGGGAGAACTGGCGGATCTCCTGACACGGCCCGCGAGTCGACCCGATCTCCTCACCGTCTCCGCACTGCGATGGACGATGAGAGCGCCGCGCTACAGCGACCAGCGCTCCGAATGGGCCTACTCGCCCGATGAAGCGACCCGCTTGGCAGTGGAGAGTTTCGTGGCGACCGGCGGTGGGCTGCTGGCCCTGCACACCGCCTGTGTCTGTTTCGACGACTGGGACGAGTGGGGAGATCTACTGGGTGCAGCCTGGGACTGGGATGGCTCATCGCACCAGCCGACCGGGTCGGCCCTGGTCGAGCTGTCGGGGCGCGCCCATCCGATCACCGACGCGCTCGCCTCGTTCACGCTGGTCGATGAGATCTACGAGCACCTCACGGCCCGGCCGGGCCTCGAGCCGCTTCTGACCTCGACCCGCGGGACGCGCTCCGAACCAGTGCTGTGGGCGCGTGCTCACGGAGCCGGCAGAGTCGTCGTCGACACGCTCGGTCACGATGCGGCCTCATGGCGACATCCGGTGCACCAGCTCGTCCTGCGTCGGAGCGCAGCGTGGGCCCTCGGTCACGCGGACTCGCACGTACGACGCATCTCACACTCAGCACCAGGGGCGGATCGATGAACTTCAACGTCACACTCCTCCCAGCGATGATCGAGGCGACGGTCGACTCACACATCGAAGCCGGCCACACCAGCCCGACCGCGTTCACGCGCCCTCCTGACAATCGCTGCTGTTGGTTCCTCGACCATCCTGACGATCGGGATCGGGATCGCGCAGGCCTGCGGTTCGTGCAGCAAGCGGTTCACGAGACGGTGCGACTGTCGTTCGGCAGCGGAACGCACACCTGCATCGGTCAAAATCTTGCGGCCTCGAGGTTCACGAGTTGAGCGGGATCGTCGAGCTGGGTGGAGCGATCGACGTTCACGCTCACGTTGCCCTTCCTGATTCGATCGGGCGCGCTGGGGCGCTGGGCCCGACCCAGGGCGTAGCTGAGGACGGGACGCCGTGGTTCCAGGTCGGCGACTACCGGCTCGACGGCGTGCACTACGACGACACGGCCTTCTCCGACATCGGGAGACGACTCGCGGCGATGGACCACCTCGGAATCGCCCGGCAGTTGCTTTCGCCGAATCCCATTCTGATGATGGCCCACACCGATGATTCGGTCGCGGCGACCTACGCGGCGTGGCACAACGACGCGCTCGCCGCGGAGGTCGGTCGTGCTCCAGGACGGTTGGCGGCCTTGGCGCAGGTACCGGTTCAGACCCCCAGGGTCGCAGCCGCCGAGCTCCGGCGAGCGGTGAACGACCTCGGCCATGTCGGCCTGGCACTGGGCACCGAGGCCCCCTTCGATCTCGACGATCCGGACATGGCGCCGCTGTGGAATGAGGTCGAGGCCCTCGGCGTCCCCGTCTTCCTGCATCCGGCGCCGCACGGGATCGATGCCCCGAGCCCGGACCGGCGCTTGTCCCGATTCGGTCTCGACCTCTCGCTCGGATTCCTCCTCGAGGAGACGCTGGCCGTTGCGCAGCTCGTGCTGGGTGGCGTCCTCGACCGTCACCCCGACCTCGACGTCTGCGTCAGCCACGGAGGGGGAGCGACGTGCTGGCTCGCGCCCAGGCTTCGCCGTGCTGCAGACAGGCAGGCCGGAGCGGCTGCGGAGATTCTGGAGGCAGGGCTCCGGCGGCTGTGGTGGGACACCCATGTCGGCGGGGGACCATCACTCGATCTGCTGGTTGCGTCCGTCGGCACCGATCGGTTGCTGCTGGGGACGAACCTGGCCGGCTGGGACAGCCCGGCCCGGCTCACCGACGAAGTCCCCGCCGATCTGCTTCCCACACTCAAGGCCAACGCCGAGCGCCTGCTCGGCGAGGCGTGATGGCGTAGCCGTAAACAGTGTTAACCTACGAAGCTGACGATGATTTGGAAGGGGTCACTCGTGGACGTCGCACTCGAGTTGGAGATCAGGGATCGCCTCGATGAGGAAGACCGACGCACCGGTCCACCGAGCGGGTGTCCGGCGCTCCCACCCATCGCGGCGGGCCGCTACACCGATGGCGAATTTGCCCGCCTCGAGGCCGAGCACCTGTTCTCGTCGCAATGGCTCTTCGTCGGCCACTCGAGCGAGATTCCCGGGCCAGGTGATTTTCGGGTCGTCGATCTCCCGCTCGGCCCGATCGTGGTCGTCCGTGGTGTGGACGGAGTGGTGCGCTCGTTCTTCAACAGCTGTCGGCACCGGGGGGCACCGGTCACACGCGAGTCGTGCGGCACAGCGAAACTGCTGGTGTGTCAGTACCACAGCTGGGCCTACGACACCCTGGGGCGACTGAAGAACGTTCCTGACGAACGAGACTTCGCCGGACTCGACCGCGATGAACGGGCGTTGACGCCCCTTCGTTGCGAGCTGTGGGACGGCTGGATCTTCGTCAATGCTGACGCGTCAGCCGAGCCGTTGCTCGAATGGCTGGGGCCGATTCCCGAACAGCTGGCGGAGCTCGGAGGCGAGTCGCTGCGCTTCGTCGGCCGTCAGGTCGCCGAGTTCACGTGCAACTGGAAGCTGGCCGTGCACGCGTTCATGGAGGTGTACCACGTGAGGACCGTCCACCCCGACAGCGCTGCGCTCCTGTACGACCCCCACCGCACGACGCTGGCAATGTTCGAGCGCGGGCACAATCGCCTGACGATCGACAAACGGCCAGAGATGTCGTTCCTCAACCAGGAACGCGGCGTGCCGTTCGACATCGACTCCGTCGGAGATCTCCTGCGCACCACGTCGACTTCCTTCTCGATCTTTCCCAACGTGACCATCGTGCCGGACCCGGCATCGTTCCCGTTCATCGTCGCTTGGCCGACCGGTGTCGACTCGTGTCGGCTGGAGCTGGTGTGGTTCGGCGCCGACTGGGGCGAGGGCGATCCTCCGGTGGAGCACACGGTGCGCATGGAACTCTTCGAGTCGATCGTCGCCCAGGACACCGCGAATCTGGCCCCGATGCAGGCGTCGTTGCGGTCGGCGGGCTGCCCCGACATCGCCGTCGGCTACCAGGAGCGGCTCATCTATCAGTTCGAGCGTCAGATAGATCGCGTGTTCGGCGACAGCGTCCCCGAGGCGTACCGCGTCGAGCCCGTCATCGACCATCTCGTCGAAGCAGTCGCACCTGTCCCAACTGCCCCAGTGGAGGCCTGACCCATGCCCACCCCGACGTCGCTCACCAGCGCCATCCACGATGACTTCGAGCTGCGCCTCGTGAGTGGGGCCTGGCCCGCCGAGATCACTGGTGAGGTGCTGTTCTCCAGCCCACAGATCACCGGTCGCGTCGACTACGGAATCTTCGACTTCGGGGCCATGTGCGGGATGTCGCTGCGACCCGGAACCCACGGTGCCGGGCCGGAGCGATTCTCGTGGCGGTCACGCTCGATCCAGACTCCGGGGAAGCGGTTCTTCGATGCGGCTCCCGACCTCTTCGTCGGCAGCCCGGTCGGTTACAGCTCGCCGTTCGGCCCGCCGAACTGCGCCAACACGGCGCCGCTTCCCTGGGGCGGCCGGCTCTTCGCCACGTGGGACGCGGGACGGCCGGTGGAACTGCATCCGGAGACGTTCGAGTTCATCGCCGAGGTCGGCCACATCGACTCCTGGGGTGGCCCCTCGATGCCCGGTCATTCGCTGCTGCCTTTCGTGCTGTCGACTGCGCATCCGGTCATCGACCCCGAGCGCGACTGCCTCTGGTCGGCCAAGCTCGACATGACGTTCGACCCCGAGTTCGGTCTGCGGCCCTCGATCGTCCGCTACGACGGCGATGGCGCGACGGTGCAGCACTGGCAACTCGACGGGGTGGTGTTCAACGGCTCGGTGCACACCGTCAGCCAGACACGCAATTGGGTGATCCTGAGCGAGTCTGGCAACTACCGGGTCGACCCGGGCGAGATGATGGGAGGCGAACGTTCCATCACCGTCGATGACGCCGCGCCGGTGTGGCTCGTCCGCCAGGACGTCCTCGAAGCGGCGCCGCCGGGGACCTCGGTGACACCGGTGACGCTGAGAATGGCCCCGCCCGCGGGTCACTACTACGCCCGCTACGACGACACCGACGGCATCTCGGTGATCTGGGAGGGCATGGACGTCATGGACCTCGCCATGTATCTGCGTCCCGATGATCTCGACGTCAACGGCAACCCGATCGACCCGAGCTCTGTCGGTCTCTACAACATGGCGATGGTGCCGGAGTCGTTGGTCGAGGTGCGCTTTGACCCCGACACCGGCCGGGTGAAGGACCTCGGCAGGTTTCGAGAGGACTGGGGTTTCAACCTGCAGCTGTCAGCGATGGACTGGAGCTTCGAGGGCCTCTCCGCTCCAACCCTTCATCACGTCGACTTTCAGGGTTGTCGCCCCGGTCGCGTGAGCCAACGGGCCGCCCATCTCTACGAGGACCGCATCAATCGTGATCTGTTGCGCGAGGACACCCCAGGGATGCTCGCCACGTTCCGTCGCGGGAGCGCCGAGTTGGTGAGTTCCTGGGAGTATCCCGACGTCGCCGACCTCATCACGTCGCCGACGTTCGTGCCCCGCACCGACCCGACGCGAGCCGGCTCAACGTGGGAGGGAATCGACCCGGGTGGGCATTCCGGTTGGGTCGTGCAACCCGTGTTCAACGACGGCCGCTTCCGTGTCGATCTCTTCGATGCCGCCAGCGTCGGGGCCGGTCCCATCGCCACGCTGGCTGCTGCCGATGGGCAATGCGTCCCGCTGCTGCTGCACTCGGCGTGGATGCCGACGGCAAACGGTCTGGCCGACGCCGAGCGACTGACGTTCGCCGATGAAGTGACCGACTCGCGACTCGAGTCGGTGCCTGAGGAGCACCGGTCGATGGTACGGCGGGTGGCCGCGGATCTCGCCGGTTGAGGAAGCGAGCCGTCCGCGATCGCTCGAGCTGAGCTCTCGGAGGTCAGCGGTTCTCACCAGCGCTCACCGTCAGCCCACGGATCAGGGTGTCGATCATCGCCTCGGTGAGCTGCTCGCTGACTGCCGGCAAGAATCCGAAGCCCATGGTCAGCGTCTCCACCAGCCCATGAATGCCGCCCAGAGCGTGAAGGCGCAGAGCAGCGGGTCGTGGATGACCAGTAGCCCCTGTTCGACTGCATCGGTGGCGGCAGTCATGGCGTCGCCGAAGACACGTGTCGCCGGACCGAACGTGTCACCGGTGGTGAGGTGCCCGTCGACGGTCGAATCGGGAAGCGCTGGTGCGAACCGCATCATCACCTCGTACGGCGGCGGCGCCGCCAACGCGTGATCGACGTAGGCGCGGCATTGGGCGCGAATGCGACCGACGGGATCCGAGATGTCGATGTCGTCGAAGCGTCGCGCCAGGCCTTCGAAGCAGTCTGAGGCAATGGCCGCAACCAGCCCCGGCTTGCCGTCGACGTGGGCGTACAGCGCAGCACCGGTCACGCCGAGCGATCGGGCGACCTCACGCAACGACAGGCCGTCGAGCCCGACGGCGAGGACCTGTTCTCTCCCGGCTTGGGTGATTCGTTCGCGAGTCAGCGTCGGCCGAGGAGGCTCGGGCGGCACCGGTCTGGACGTTGTCACCTGGCGGATCGTAACGGCTGGGATTCTCACGCCCTGAGAGTGGCGGCTTCGTTTCATGGCACATCGGCGGTGAGGGGAAAGCGACTGGTGAATCGACGCGAATTCCTGAGTGGGCCTCGGGGCATCCCACGACTACTTCGGGGTGGCTGCCGTGAGCCGCTCTCGGATGGCCGCGAGCGCTGGTTTGGGTCGGTAGTCGCGGTCGAACGGCAACGGTGCCCGGCCCGGCCCGGCCCGAACGTGGCGTCGATCCAATCATCGATCGAGTCCGGTAACGATCAGCTCGCCGCTCTGGTCTGGCGAGGCTCCGGACGAAAAAGTACCGTGAGTGACTTAATCTTCGGTGCGCAGCATCGCTCAACGTCTGGATGCTCACCGCATGCCACCTTCCACCGAAGCCCAGGGCCGCATCTCAGAAGTCGCGCTGAGCGTGACATCCGCGACCTCGGGCCGAGCCGAGCGCCCCTACCGTCTGGGTGCGCCCAACGTCGTGGTCGTCGTGTTGGACGACGTCGGCTTCGCCCAGCTGGGCTGCTACGGCTCCGACATCGCCACCCCGGCGATCGATCAGGTCGCCGAGCGGGGCGTGCGCCTCACCAACTTCCACACCACTGCGGTGTGCTCGCCGACGCGTGCGTGCCTGCTCACCGGGCGCAACCATCACCGCGTCGGGGTCGGCATGCTGCCCGACCTGCCGATGAACTTCCCTGGCTACACCGGGCGCATCCCCGACGAGGCAGGCACCCTCGCCCAGATCCTGCGCGCCGAGGGTTACGCCACCTTCGCTGTCGGCAAGTGGCACCTGACCCCACGAGACCAACGATCTCCCTCCGGTCCGTTCGAGAACTGGCCGCTCGCCAAGGGCTTCGAGCACTACTACGGGTTCCTCAGCGGCGACGCGAACCACTGGGCACCGGAACTGATCCGCGACAACACCTACGTCGACCCGCCTCGCACCCCCGACGAGGGCTACCACCTGAGCGAAGACCTGGCCGACGAGACGATCACGCGGGTGCGCGAGCTGCGTCGCAACCAGCCGGAGCGGCCTTTCCTGGTCTGGCTCGCCCTGGGCGCGGGCCACGCCCCCCACCACGTCAGTTCCGAGTGGAGTGATGCCTACGCCGGCCGGTTCGACGGCGGCTGGGACGCGTGGCGCCGAGCAACCCTGAAGCGGCAGATCGATCTCGGTGTCGTCGCTGCGGGCACGGCGTTGCCCACGCCGTCGGACTACGTTCCCGACTGGGACACCCTCGAGCCGGATCACCAACGCCTGTACGCCCGCATGATGGAGGTGTAGGCCGGCTTCCTGACCCATGCAGATGCGCAGATCGGCCGGGTCCTGGAGGCGCTCGACGAGTTGGGTGAACGCGAGAACACGGTTGTGGTCGTCGTGTCCGACAACGGCGCATCGGGTGAGGCCGGTCCGCACGGCTCGGTGAGCGAGTTCCGTTTCGCCCAAGGCCGTGACGAGAACGTCGAGCTCAACCTGGCGATGATCGACGAACTGGGTGGTCGGCGGGCCTACAACCACTACCCGTGGGGTTGGGCCGAGGCCGGTAACACCCCGGCGCGACGTTTCAAGCGCTACACGTTCGAGGGCGGCGTACGCGACCCCTTGGTCATCTCGTGGCCCGCTGGGCTCGACGCTGCCGGTGAGCTCCGCGATCAATACAGCCACGCCGTCGATGTCTTGCCGACGCTGCTCGACCTGTTGGACATCGAACCGCCCGAGCAGTTGCACCAGGTGGACCAGATGAGCTTCGACGGCGTCACCCTGCGTCCGGTGCTCGAGTCGGCGGACGCCCACGAGCTCCGAACCGCCCAGTACTACGAGTGCTGGGGGAGCCGTGCCATGTACGCCGACGGCTGGAAGGTCGTCACGAACCACGTCAACCAGCTGACCCACGCCGAGCGCGACCTGATCGCCGGCAGCTCCGACTTCGAGAGCGACCATTGGCACCTGTTCGACACCCGAAGCGACTTCGCCGAGAACCGCGATGTCGGCGATGAGCACCCCGAGATCCGGGACCGGTTGATCGAGCGATGGTACGCGGAGGCCGAGCGCAACGGTGTGCTGCCGCTGAGTGACGGCGTATTCGACCGCCTGGCGCACCTGTTCCTGCCGTGGCCGACCGGCGCGTCCCGCGTTGAGTTGCGACCCGGCGAGCGTGTGTTCGAGGACAACACACCGACCCTGTGCAACGGTTTCACGATCACGGCGCACCTCGGGTCGCCGCTCGACGCCGGCGCGACCGGGGTGCTCGCCGAACAGGGTGACTACAACGGCGGCTGGGTCTGGCACCTCACCGACGCGCACCTGCGGTTCGCGGTCAGTTTCGTGAGCGAGTACCTCACCGAGCTGGCGGTGCTGGTTCCAGCGGGCGCCACGACGCTGCAGGTCATCGGCCGACCCGACGATGACGGTGGCGTGGAGCTCGCCGCGGTCGCCGATGGCCAGGTGCTCGGGACCTCGCGGTTGCCGCACGAATGGCCGGGCCTGTGGACACCGAACTCGTCGGCGTCGCTGCTCGCGGGTGTCGGTCGCCCCCTGCCGGTGTGCGACGGCTACGACCCGACCGTCGCGTTCAGCGGTGCGCTCGACCGTCTGGTCGTCGCCGGCGACGGCGGCGCCGCCTTCCTCGACCTCGCTCACCAGGTCGAGACCGCCTTCAGGAACCAATGACCACTCAACGAGACGATGCGAGCATGACTGAGACCGACGCTTCTCAACCGAACGCAACCAAGCGTCGGCGGGGCCGACCCGTCAACACTCCCACCCACGACACGGTGGCAGCGGTGCTCGTCGCGGCCCGACGGCAATTCGCCGCTCACGGCTACTCGGCCACCTCGAACAAGACCGTGGCCGGGGCCGCGGGGCTCGCGCACACCGCGATCTACAACCACTTCGGTTCCAAGGCCCACCTGTTCACCGCCGTGTTCGTCGACGTCCAGAACCTGCTGATCGCCGAGCTCAACCGGTCGGTGCGGGCCGCTCCGGATGAGCCGGCGTTCCCGAGAGCGCTGCTTGATGCCATCGAGGGACTCCGCGCGAAGGATCCCAGCTATGTCGAGTTTCTTGCCTCCATGTACGTCGAGGTGCGCCGCAACACCGAGCTGCGCGAGGTGTTCCAAGGCGGAGACCCGTTCCCGATCGTCGCCACGCTGCGCGCGCTGACCGCCGGGACCAACCCTGGTGCATCAGACGACGAACTCGAGGACCCGATGTGGTTCTGGATCACCTTTGCACTCGGACTCGCGCAGCTGAGCGCCCTTGCCGATCCGGAGACCTTCGCCGTCACGGTCGAGGTGTTCCGTCGGCAGTTCACGACCATTCCCGGCGCTCGCATCGGTGACTCCGGGCGACCTGGAGGTTCCGGCTCATGACCCCACCCACAGCAGGCACCGTGTTCCCATCGGACCTCGATGATCTCACGCCGACGATCCTCACCGCGGCGCTGTCGGAACGGCGGCCGGGTGTCGTGGTTGAGCGGGTCGACATCGTTGATGAGAAGCGTTGCGGCGATGGCGTCGCGTCCACCGCCGACCGGGTCGTGCTCGACCTGTCGTACACACCCGGGACCGCCGTCGATCTCCCCGAACGGTTGATCCTGAAGACGATGCTCGCCTCGCCGCACGCGCCCGAAGCGATGTACGAGAACGAAGTTCGGTTCTACCGTGAGCTCCGCGACGAACTCGACATCGAGGCACCCACCGCGTTCGCCAGCCACTTCGACCCGGCCACCGGACGGTTCGGGCTGCTGCTCGAGGACCTCACCGCCCGAGACGCACGGTTCCCCTCGGCGATCGACCCG
>JBBQLA010000015.1:0-12020 GCA_038327485.1 Acidimicrobiales bacterium | reverse complement strand
GGTGGTGCCGTCGGTGCCCATGTCCTGGGCGGTGAACGACGCGTAGCTCCCATCAGGCTTGATGAGACGAATGTTGTTGCCGCCCTCGCCCGGGTCGAACAGCGTGATCTTCACGGTCTTGCCGGCGTGCTGCGGACCGATCTCGGCCAGGAAGAACTTGGCCTGCGATCCGGTGGCGTTGGCGTAGATCGAGATCCAGCTCTTGCCGTAGATCTTGGGACACGTCGTGTCGGTTCGACCGTCACACGCGACGCCCAAGCCGTTGTAGGAGGCCATGATCGAATAGGCGTTGAGGCCCATCGTCCCGCCTTCGGGCTGCTTGTTGCGGACGCCGAGGATGTACTTGCCTGCGGGAGCCGTGCTCGGGATGCTGCAGAAGTTCGACCAACCGGCCCGCCCCAGCAGGGTGGCGTCGTTGTCCACCGCGGTGTAGGTACGAGGGTTGGACTCCCCGGGCTTGGTGCAGCTCGTGATCGGGTTGTCGGTGTCGTCGAGGGGTGTGGTGTCGGCGGTCTGGAGCGTGAAGGTCAGGGTCGTGTTGCCGCTCGAGACGGTTCCACCCGGATCGGCCGCGTCCTTCGAGGGATCCGCCGGACTCCAGATGCTCACCATGACCGGCTGAGTTCGTCCGGCCGGCAGCTCGATGTAGTACTCGTACTGGTTCTTGGGGGCCGCCTTGAACTGGGTATTGGCGGCGCCGCTGCACGTCGCCGAAATGTTGCTGACCGCGAACGGGTCACCCTGGACCTTGTCCCAACAGGAGTTGTTGACAGCGGCGTAGAAGTTCTCCCGGTTCGCTCCGGCGATCATGTCGCCCGTACCGAAGTAGTTCTTCGGACTCCCGAGCGGTACCGGCAGCACATAGTCCGCGGTTGAACTCCGGGTGACCGAGGCCGACTGCTTCACCATCTTGGCCAGGTAGATGGGGCTGGCAGAGTTGGTGATGACGACCTTGAGCTCGGTCTCGGCGAGCTGGGTCACGGTGACGGTGATGTTCGACAGCGCGTCGTCGTAGCCGTTCTCCTTGGCTGAGGCCTTGGCGACCGTCGTGGCGGTGGTGAGGTTCGGCAACCACACCACACCGGCCAGTGCCGCGGCATCGGCGGCTCGCTGCATCTTGGCGGCTTCGGTGTACAGCCCTCCGAAGTCGACGGCCATGCCGGCGACGATCAGCATCGGGATCAGAACGAGCGCTGTGGTGGCCAGCACGTAGCCGCGCTCACCGCGACGTCGACGACGCAACAACTGGATCATGGGTTCCCCGCTCCTGGCTCGATGAGCATGACAGCGGAGTCATCGATCGAGATCGTCGACCCGAACAGCTTCGTGCTCGTCGCGTGATTGATCTTCACGTACACCCCGATGTGATCGACACCGCTGCCACCGATCTGCACGTTGTTTCGGGTGGACGGACACCACTTCTTGTCGATGCGCGTGCCGGTGCACAACCCGCTGAAGTAGGTCGCCTGCGCAGTGGCCGGGTTGGCGAGAACGTTCACCACATCGGCCTGCTGGTAGATGTTGCACACACCGGCCACACCGCGGTTGGTCCGGTTGGTCGCCGACAACGGGCAGGTCGACGGCAGGCCCCCGGCCGTCGAGGCCGACTTGAAGACCACGATGGCGTCGATCTCGGTGACCGGCACCGATCCCAGGCTGGTCGCGACCGCCGTCAGGATGGCGTAGTCAGAACCGTCAGCGAGGCCCTGGCTGCTGCCCACCCGAGCGCCGGAGCGCGCAGCGTTGGCAACGGTGATCGACGCACGCCACCCGAAGCCAAGGTCGACGGTGGCAAGGATCAGCGCCATCAGCACCGGAATGATGATGGCGAACTCGACGAGGATCGCTCCGCGCTCGCGTCTGCGACGTCGAGCGCCGCAACGTTCGCTGGAGACTCGGCGGCCCATCACAGTCGGGCCGGTTCGACGCGCATGATCACCGTGTCGGTGAGCGTCTTGGTGCCGCCGAACACGCCGGTGGCGTACTTGTGTTGGACCTTCATGTACACACCGATGTAGTCCGGCGGGTCGGACAGCCGGTCCTTGCGGGTGGTGGGACACCACGCCGCGTCGGGTCCGCCTGCGATGCAGCCGAACTGAGCGATCGGCCGGGCCAGATCCGAGGACACATACCGATTGCACGGCGTCGATCCGGTGGACACCGACGCGGTCAAACACCCCGGAGGGACGGGAGTAGTGGTGGAGGTCGCCTTGTAGATCACGATCACCTGGATCTGCGACGTCTTCAGCGCGTGGGTGTTGTCGCTGATCGACTTCAGGATCAGGAAGTCGGCGTTGGAGTCACTGCCGGCCGTCGACGCGGAACGTGCCGCCGCCCGCACGCCTGACGACAGCGTGAGGTAGCTGCGGAACAGCAGCCCGAATTCGAACACTCCGAAGATGATCAGGAGGAACAGCGGGGCGACGAGCGCGCCCTCGACCAGGGTGGCCGCCCGATCCGACCGGGAGCGAACGGGATCGCTGCCGCGTCGATGACGTCTCCGATGCCATCGGAGCGCCCACGTCGAGCCGTCGGGTTGATGCACACAAAGTTGATCGGCCTCAGCGCCGTTCCACTTGAGGATCTGCATCGGGTGATTTCCCCCGCAGTTTCGCTGTCACAGTGCGCCTCTACGATCGTCACATGAGTTCGTTCATCCCACCGCTGCAGCCCGAGGTCCGGCGGTCGGTGGCCTGGGCCGACACCATGGCCGGCGTTGCGGCACCCGATCAGCCCGCCCGCTGGGCCCACTCCGACAGTCGGGCCGCGGTCGGCTCCCTGACGTTGGCCGACCGCCGAGCGCGTGAACAGCTCGAAGACGATTCGTTGGCCCCGGGGGCCACCCGGTCGATCGGCGCCGGCGACCGCCTCCGCCCCGAAGCCCCCGACGCATTGCGCACCTGCTTCGAGCGCGACCGCGACCGGATCCTGCACGGAACCACGGCCTTTCGGCGCTTGGCCGGCAAGACCCAGGTGTTCATCTTCCCCGAAGACCATCAGCGCACCCGGCTGACCCACGCGCTCGAGGTCGCCCAGGTGGCCACTTCCATCGCCCGTGCGTGTCGGCTGAACGTGGCGCTGACCGACGCCATCGCGCTGGGCCACGACTGCGGCCACGGTCCCGGTGGCCACGCCAGCGAAGATGCCTTCAGCCCGTATCTGGCCGAGGGTTACGACCACGCAGTCTGGGGTGCTGATGTGGTTCTGGCACCCCTCAACCTGTGCGCCGAAACGCTGGATGGCATCCGCAACCACTCGTGGTCGCGTCCCGCGCCGACCACCCCCGAGGGCGAAGTCGTGTCGTGGGCCGATCGCATCGCCTACGTGTGTCACGATTTCGAAGACGCCTGCCACGCCGGCATCGTGTCGCCGTCGATGTTGCCCGAGGTGGTGCGCACCCGGTGCGGCGACCGTCGCTCCCAACAACTGGGCTCGTTCATCGACGGTGTGATCCAGGCCACCATCGACACCGGCCGCATCGGCATGGTCGAGTCGCTCGCCGAAGCGCTCGGAGAGTTCCGGGCGTTCAACTACGCCAACATCTACATGCGACCGGCGTCGATCACCCAGTCGGAATCGGTCATCCGAGTCTTGCGATCGCTGGTCGAGTACTACGCCGACCGACCCAACACGCTGCCCCTCGAAGAGTTCACTCCCGCCGCACGAGCAGTGGGTGCCGGCTCACCCGAAGCGGTGCGTGAGGCCGTCACCTATGTGGCTGGCATGACCGATCGCTACGCCTTCAGTCAGGCCGTGAGTCTGCTGGGTTGGGATCGGGGATCGCTTCCGGCGGGGGTTGACGTTCCCCCTCGGTGACGCTCAGCAGCACGCTGCTGCGGAACCACCACGCCAGCGCGGCGGCGCCGGCAACCAGCAGCACGATCCCGCCCACGAGGCGCAGCGCCGAGCTTTCGGGCCGGAGCGCGAGAACGGCACCGCACACGAGTGCGATGCCGCCCAGGAACAGCAGAGATGGTGATCGACGAGCCATGGGTCCGGACCGATCGGCCCGATCTCGAGACTGGCTCAGTCAGCCGGCAGAACGTCGACCAGCTTGTGGCCCTTGCGCTGACCGAACTTGACCTTGCCCTCAGCGAGCGCGAAGAGCGTGTCGTCACCGCCGCGGCCCACGTTGTGGCCGGGGTGGAACTTGGTGCCGCGCTGACGAACGATGATGGCCCCGGCGCGCACCGCAGTGCCGTCGAACACCTTCACGCCGAGGCGCTTGGACTCTGAATCGCGACCGTTCTTGGTGGAACCGCCGCCCTTGGTCTTCGACATGTCGCCTCAGCCCTTCGTGATGGACGTGATCTCGACCGTGGCGTACTTCTGACGGTGACCCCACCGCTTCCGCACGTTGGTCTTGTTCTTGTACTGGAATCCGACCACCTTCGGACCAAGGGTCTCGCCGGTGATCCGGCCAGTGACCTTGACGCCCTTGAGCTGATCAGGAGTTGCGAGTGTGGTGCTGCCGTCGACGAGGAGCACGGGGCTCAGCTCGACGTCGGAGCCGATGTCGCCCAAACGTTCGACCTCGACGGTCTCACCTTCGGACACGCGGTACTGCTTACCGCCGGTGTGGATGACTGCGTACATAGCCTGCGCAAGCTATCAGAGGGGGCCGAACCCCCCGAAATCGCGTCAGTCGGTGCCCAACACCGAGTTGGACAACACGACTCCTCGGCCTTCACACACCGCGCACTGGTCGGCGAAGCTCTGCAGCAGGCCTTCCCCGATCCGCTTTCGAGTCATCTCGACCAGGCCCAGCTCGCTCACGTTGAAGACCTGGGTGCGGGTCTTGTCCCGACTGAGCGCGTCCTTGAAGGTACGGACCAGTTCGTCGCGGTTGGCCTTGATCTCCATGTCCACGAAGTCGACCACGATGATCCCGCCGATGTCGCGCAGTCTGAGCTGACGGGCGATCTCGATGGCAGCCTCGAGGTTGTTGCGGAAGACCGTCTCCTCGAGCGAGGACGAGCCCACGTTGCGCCCGGTGTTCACGTCGATGACCGTGAGCGCCTCGGTGTGCTCGATGATCAACGAGCCACCCGACGGCAGCCACACCTTGCGGTCGAGCGCCTTGGTCAGCTGTTCGGTGATCTGGTAGCGCTCGAACAGCGGCAGTGTCTCCTCGGAGCGGTCGTAGTACTGCACCCGGTCGGCCAGCGCCGGCGAGATGGCCCCCACGTACGACGACATGTCGGCGTACAGCGATTCGTCGTCGATGATGACCAGCCGATATTCGGCGTTGAACTCTTCACGAATGAGCCGAACCGACATGTCGGGCTCGCGGTAGAGCAGCGTCGGCGCGTTCTGCTTGGCCGCCAACTCTTCGATGGCGGCCCACCGCTCGATGAGCCGAGCCACGTCGCGCTCGATCTCAGCGGCGGTGACCCCCTCGGCCGCGGTTCGCACGATGATGCCGTGGTGGGCCGGCTTGGCCTTGTCCAGGATCTGGCGAAGTCGCTTGCGCTCGCTGTCGCCCAGCCGCTTGGAGATGCCATAGGTCGACGAGTTGGGCACCAGCACCACGAACCGCCCAGGGAGCGAGACCTCCTGGGTGAGGCGGGCTCCCTTGTGTCCGATCGGGTTCTTGGTGACCTGACACATGATCATCTGACGGTTCTTCAGCACGTCCTCGATGCGGGGCTGCTGGCCCTTGGACTCGACGTCCTCGGGGTCGTAGTGCACATCGCCGCGGTACAGCACGGCGTTCTTCGGTGTGTTGATGTCGACGAAAGCCGCCTCCATGCCGGGTAATACGTTCTCGACCCGACCGAGGTAGATGTTGCCGTGGATCTGATTGACGTCGTCAGCCGGGCGCGACACGAAGTGCTCGATCAGCGAGCGGCCCTCGAGCACGGCGATGTGGGTCTGACCGTCCGAGTCGACGTGCACGTTCATCTGATAGCGGCCGACGGCCTTGCCCTTGCGGGACCGGCCCGACCGCTTCTTCATCTGCTTGGCGTCGAGCTCGACCGGACCGTTGGGATCGGTCAACGAGGCTTCGACCGGGCTGGCCGCAGGTCGGCGCTGCTGCTGCTGGCGCTGACCGCCACCCTTGTTGCCACCACCCTGGCCGCCCCCGCCACCTTGACCGCCGCCCTGACCGCCACCTTGACCACCGCCACCGCCACCGCCGCCACGACGACGACGACGCTTGGGGGCGCCGGAGGGCGCACCAGAGCCGGAGCCGGATTCGCCCGAACCACCGGCCCCCGCTGCGACCTTGTCGCCTCCGACGCCACCCGCCGCGGCCGTGGCGGGCTTCGCCCCAGGCGGCGGCACCTTTGGGACCAGGAACGGCTCGGGCGAGTTGGAGGATTCGTCAGACATGGTGGGTCCTTGCGATCACCCCGACACCGGCAGAGCCGAAGTCGGGTGCGGCGTCGGCAGCGGGGAGCCGGCGACGCCGTCAGTGAGAATGATCTGGGCGAGTCGTCGCACGCGACCCTCGACCAGGGGTGGATCGAACGACGCGAGGAACTCGGCCGGTCGGATGCTTCGGGGACGGGTGGACATCACGGCCACGAGCCTCGCCCCCGCGGGCGTGGCGTCGTCGTCATCGTCGGTCGGCTCGACGACCAGAAGTTCGTCGACCACGGCGCGCACATCCGCCGTGGTCGGCTTGCCTTTGCGGATGATGCTCACGTCGACGGATTCCCGTGCCAACCACTCGGCGACGCGATCGGTCAACTCGACCGTCGACACGCCCGGCATCGTGAACTGCCACGTCACCTGATCGACCTCTCCCTGCAGCGACTCCGCCGATCGGGCGATCTCAGCGACCGCCAGCACGTCGATACCGTGGGGCAACAACTCCGACAGTTGATCGGCGAGGCCGTCGAGGGACACTTCGTCGCGCAAATCGATGTCGATGTACTCGTCGACCGACTCGTGGGCCACCGACAGGGCCAGGCCGAAGTGCATGCGCGGGCGCGGCGAGAACCCCTCGCTGTATGCGATGGGCAGGCGGGCCCGTCGAATGACCCGCTCCCACACGCTGGCCACGTCGCGGTGCGACAGGAAACGGACCTTGCCGAGCTTGGTGTAGCGAAGGCGGATTCGGGTGGGACGAGGTTCTGTCGGCGTCACGACACACCCACCGGCTTGCGGGGGGACAGTGACACCGGGACCGACCCGCCTGAGGCGAGATCCTGTCCAGTGCCCTGACTCCCACCGGCCGGGGGTGTGGCAGAGGCGACAACGTGTTCGATCGAATAGCCGGTGCAGGCCCCGCAGTCGTAGCAAGGCGTCCATCGGCAGTCGGGCAGCCCGACTTCGGCGAGCGCATCTCGCCAGTCCTGCCACAGGAAGTCGCGATGCAACCCCGCTGACAGGTGATCCCACGGCAGCGGCTCGTGTTCGAGCCGGTGTCGGTACACGTGATCATCCACCTCGAGGCCGGCGTTCGCCATCGCCTCGAGCCACAGATCCAGCCGGAAGCACTCCGACCACTCCTGAAAGGTGCCGCCATTGCGCCACACCTCGGCGATGACCGCACCCAGGCGGCGGTCACCACGACTCATGAGCCCTTCGACCACGGAGGCCTTGGGGTCATGCCATTTCAACTCGACGCCGCGGAACTTCTTGGCGGCATCTCGCAACAGATTCACCTTGCGCTGCAGTTCTTGGTTCGTGTTCTGCCCGAACCACTGGAACGGCGTGTGAGGCTTGGGGACGAAACCACCGATCGACACGGTGACCGACGGGTTCTTGTGGTACTCGCGGCCGATCTCGACGCACTTTCGCGCCAGTTCGATGATGCCGAGCGTGTCTTCATCGGTCTCGGTCGGCAGCCCGATCAGGAAATACAGCTTCATCCGACGCCAGCCCTGGCTGTACGCGGACTCCACGGCGCCGTAGAGATCTTCCTCGCGGATCAGCTTGTTGATGACCTGCCGCATGCGCCACGTGCCGGCCTCGGGTGCGAACGTCAGCCCGGTCCGACGAGCTCGCTGGATCTCCGCGGCGATGCCGACGGTGAAGGCATCGACCCGCAGCGACGGCAACGACACCGACACCTGACCGTTGTTGAGCGGATCGTCGACGATCCCGGCCACGACGTCCTGAATGCCGGAGAAGTCGGCGCTCGACAACGATGTCAACGCGACCTCGTCGTAGCCGGTGCGTCGAAGACCATCGGCGACCATCTGCTTGACCTGCTCGGCGGGCCGTTCCCGCACCGGTCGGGTGATCATGCCGGCCTGGCAGAACCGACATCCACGGGTGCAGCCACGGAAGATCTCGACATTGAGCCGGTCGTGGACCACCTCGGTCAGCGGCACGAGTTGGGCCTTGGGGTAGGGCCACTCGCCCAGATCCGCGATGGTGCGCTTCTCGATGCGATCGGGTGCGGCCGGGTCGATCGGCAACGTGGCGACGAGCTTGCCATCGGGACCGAACGTCGATTCGTACAGCGAGGGCACGTAGACGCCCTCGATCGCGGAGAGTCGAACGAACAGCTCGTGGCGGTCCGTGCAGCCGGCCCGCTTCCAGTCGCCAACGACGGCGGTGATCTCACCGATCACCTCTTCGCCGTCGCCCAGGACCACCAGATCCACGAAGTCGGCGATCGGCTCGGGGTTGTACGTGCAGTGGCCGCCCACCACGATCAAGGGATGGGACGCGTCACGCTCCGCAGCCAGGATCGGCAGCCCCGCCAGGTCGATGCAGTTGACCAGATTCGTATAGGTGAGTTCGGCCGACAGGTTGAAGCCCATCAGATCGAATTCGCCGGCCGGACGGTGGGTTTCGAGGCTGAACAGGGGCAGACCGGCTGCTCGCAGCTCGACTTCGAGGTCGATCCACGGGGCATAGGAGCGCTCGGCAACTGCATCTGGGCGCTCGTTGACGATCTCCGCCAGAATCTGCAACCCCTGGTTGGGCAGCCCGATCTCGTAGGTATCGGGATAGATCATGAGCCACGACACCAGGTCCGGACCATGGACCGGCGTGATCGACCCGTCTTCGCAACCGATGTAGCGAGCAGGCTTCTGGACCTTCGCCAGCAGAGGTTCCAGCTGAGTCCAGATGGAGGTCATGTCCCGTACAGATTACCCACAGGGGGTCCCGCTCACGCGAACCGCCTCATGTGGACGTTCAGGACGAGCCCGATGGCCGCGAACGAGGCGATGATGGCGGAGCCCCCGTACGACACGAACGGCAGCGGAATCCCGGTGACCGGCATGATTCCGAGGTTCATCCCGGCGTTCTCGAACACGTGGAACACCAGCATCGACAGCACTCCCACACACATCAGGCGGCCGACCTCGTCCCGGGCCAATTGAGCGGTCCGCCAGATTCGGAACACGATGCCCGCTTCCAGCAGCAGCAACCCGGCCGAGCCGAGGAAGCCGAGTTCTTCCGCGGGAACCGTGAAGATGAAGTCGGTCTGCTGCGCCGGCACTGAACCGCTGTTGGTGAACGGACCGTCGAACAGACCCTTGCCCGACACTCCGCCATTGGCGATGGCGGTCTGGGCCTGCTTGGTGTTGTAGATGACCTTCTGCGAGGCGGCTTCCGGGTTCACGAACGAGGTGAGCCGATCCTTCTGATAGGCGTCCAACGTGTTGGACCCGAGGATGCCGACCACTCCCCCGACCGCCAAGAGCACCAGTACCAGCAGGTATCGCATCGGCGTTCCGCTCACCACCAGCAACCCCACCGCGACGACGAGGAAGACCAACGCTGTGCCGAGGTCGGGTTGCAGCATGATGAGCCCCACCGGCAACAGCAACATGACCAGGCTCACCACCACGTGGCGCAGTCGGATCCCGTCATGGATGGAGCCGAGGTACGACGCCACCGTGACGATGGTGGCGACCTTGGCGAACTCCGAGGGTTGAATCTGGAACGGACCGAGGTCATACCAGGCCTTGATGTGGGCGTGAACGCTGCCGAACACCAACACGCCACCCAGTCCCGCGACACAGAGCAGGTAGATCGGCAGGGCCCAGTCCCGAAGTTTCTGGTAGTCCAGCGCCGCCACCATCGCCATCACTGCCACACCGATGGCGACGAACATCGCGTGCTTCGAGATGAAACCGTAGGGATCAGCCTTGTTCTTGGTGGCGCTGTAGACCATCAGCGCGCCAAAGATCGACAGTGACGACACCAACGCGACCAGCACCCAGTCGACGTGCCGCCACGCTGCGGTCATGTCGCGATTGCGCAGGCGGTGCGCCACCGGCTGGGTGATCACTGACCCGCCGCCGTGGTCGTCGTTGCAGGTCCCGTCGGGGTCGCCGGAGCAGCCGCCGCAGCAGTCGTGGTCGTGGCGCCGGCCGCCTTGGCCGCCAACGCGTCGGCGCGCTTCTGATCTCCCGGCGAGATCGTGACGGGCAACTGGCCGCGCGAGGTCGGCGACATGATCGAGAAGGCCACCGGCGCCGACGCGTCAGCACCGAAACCGGCTTCGGGGATGATCACCGCGATGGCGTAGCTCGGCGGGAAGGCCGGAGTACCGGTCGGGCCGAAGGCCACGAACACCGAGGTGTCTTCCTTGCCCTGCACCTGTGCTGTTCCGGTTTTGCCGGCCATGGGCCACGCCGGCTTGTTGGCTTGGTACGGAGCGTGGGCCGTGCCGCCGCCCGACTGCGTCACACCCTCCAGGCCGGTCAAGATCTGCTGGTATGAGTCGCCGACGTAGGTCACCGTCCCGGAGACGGTCTTGTCGGGGGTGCGCACCACGGTGAAGTTGTCGGGGTCGTGCGGGTCGGCGCCGAGGTCCTTGGGTCGGGTGACCTTCGAGATCATCTGAGGGACGTAGCGGGTTCCGCCATTGGCGAAGGTGGCGTACGCATCGGCCAACTGCAATGGCGTGACCAGCACGTCGCCCTGCCCGATCGACATGTTCACGTTGTCGCCCGCCGTCCAGGTACCCCGGGGGAAGTACTTCGCGGTGGCGGGATCGTTGTGCAGTTCCTTCATCTTGGCCGGAGTGGGGAGTCGGCCACCGGCCTCGCCGGCAAGGTTGATCCCGGTACGGCTGCCGATCCCGTACTTGGCGGCGGCGTCCTGGATCGCGGTCTCGCCGTAGGCCCCACGTTGCTGCCACATCAGATCACCGATTCGGTAGAAGTACGTGTCCGAACTCACGGTGATCGCTCGACTGAGGTTGACCTGTCCGGTTCCCTGAGCGCCGGCGTTCTGTTTCACGCAGCCGCCGTCACGTCCTCCCTTACAGTTGCTGATGGTGTACTTGCCGTTGTCGTAGTAGTCGGCGCCGGCGGCCGGGAAAAACCCCGTGTCCATCGCCGCGGTTGCGGTGAAGAGCTTGAAGGTCGACCCCGGCGCGTAGGTGCCCTGAAGCGCCCAGTTGAACAAGGGCTGTCCCGATGCCTTGTCGTTGAGTCGAGCCCACAGCTGACTGTCGATGCCGTTGACCAACTGCGACGGGTCGTACGTCGGATACGACGCCATGGCCAGCACCTGGCCGTTCTGCGGGTCGACGATCACCGCCGACCCCTGGGGCGCGCGACGCACCTTGCCCTCCTTGTTCACCGTGCCGCGGATGGCGTCGAGCTGCGCCGCCAGCATGGTTTCTGCCTGGGCCTGCAGGTTGATGTCGATGCTCAGCCAGACGTCGTCCCCAGCGATGGGCTTCGACTCCTTCACCGTCGACAGGTAGTTGCCGGCCGCATCGACCTGGATGGTCCTGTCCGACGGTCGTCCGCGAAGGTCGAGCTCAGCCGCCGACTCGATACCGCCCTTGCCGATGCTCGACTCACGTTGGTAGGTCTTGCCCAGAGCGTCAGCCGCGCCGGCCTTGTTGACCTCGGCCAGCTTCTCCTGGCTGATCTGGCCCACATAGCCCACGATGTGGGCGGCCAATTTCCCGTACGGGTACACGCGAACCGAGGTGCGCTTGACCACCACGCCCGTGTACTCGTCGGCGTGCTCGGCCAGATAGAGCACCAACTCGTTCGGTACATCGCTGGCGACGGGAACGAGGTCGAGCGGGCCGTAGCGCTTGTCGTCGTAGAGCCGCTCGATGACCGGCGCTTTGGTCGGCGAGT
>JBBQLA010000014.1:0-12548 GCA_038327485.1 Acidimicrobiales bacterium | reverse complement strand
TTCAGTCACCACCGCTCAGTGGTCCGGCATCCCACGCAGGGTGACCCGCCGTTGCTCTACGCGCCGTACACCGCCATCAAGGAGAAGCTGATCCGCTTGGTCTTCAAGTGAGTCTGGTCTTGAAATGAATCTCAGCGGGCGGTGAGCGCGACCGGCAGGTGACGGATACCCCGGATCGACGGGTTGCCACCTCGCTCGACCGGTCCGGTCTGCTCGAACGACGCCATCCGAGCCGCCAGAGCACCGAACATGGCGTCGGCCTCCATGCGAGCCAAGTGCGCGCCCAGGCACAGGTGAATGCCCGAGGCGAAGGCCACGTGGTCGGCGTCGTTCGGTGCGGCGGGGTAGCGGTCGAGACGGAACTGATCGGCGTCGGGCCAGTGCCCGGTATCGCGATTTGCGGAGGCGTAGCCGAGGAACACCTTGGCGTCCTCGGGGATGATGGTTCCGGCGAGGCTGACCTCGGACAGCGTGTTGCGGAACAGTCCCTGGACCGGGCTGGTCCACCGGAGTGACTCCTCGATCAGCGCCGGCAGCAGGCTGAGGTCAGCAGTGACCTGCGCCCACACCTCGGGGCGCTGCGACAACACCTCCACTCCCATGTTGGCCATGAGGTTGGTGGTGGTCTCGTTGCCTGCGACGATCAGGAGCACGCACATGGCCACGATCTCGTCGGGGGCGAGGCGATCACCCTCGGGAGTGCGGCCGAACAGCACTCCGACCATGTCATTGGGATCGTCGATGTCGACCGTGCCGGCCTCGAACTCGGCCTGACGACGGCCGACCAGATCAAGGAAGTACATGGCGAACTCCACGATCTGGAGTTCGTTGGCTTCGGTGGGCGGGCCAGCCATCTGCGCGACCGTGGCGTCGGACCACCTTCGAAAGGCGGGCCAATCCTCGGTGGGCACGCCCATGATCTCGGCGATGAGGGTGACCGGCAATGGCTCGCACACGTCCTCGATGAAGTCGCACTCGCCCTTCGCTAGTGCAGCGTCGAGGATCTCAGCGACGAGTCGGTCGACGCGCGGTCGCAGCAGGTTGATGACACGCGGGGTCCAGTGACGCGACACCAGCCGGCGAACCCGAGTGTGCTCAGGCGGATCCAGGCCCACCAGCATCGGAACCGGGCGTCGCTCGTAGCTGTTGCCCTGATTCGAGCTGAATACCGCGGTGTTGCGCACGGCGGAGACCAGCGCCTCATAGGTGCTGACCACCCAGATGTCGTGCTCAACGACGTGATGGACCGGGCTGTGTTCACGCAACCAGGCGTAGGCGGGATACGGGTCCTCGAGGACGTCGGGCGCCCACGGGTCGTAGACGAAGTCAGCGTTCATCTGCACCATTCTCACCTGCACCATTCTGTGAAGGAATCAATCATGTGGGCCACGTCGGCAGTCGCCATCAGCTCGCGAATCGAGTGCATCGACAGCATGGCCATCCCCACGTCGACAGTGGCGACACCGAGGCCCGCAGCGGTCATCGGCCCGATGGTCGAACCGCACGTGAGATCGTTTCGGTGTGAGTACGTCTGGGTGGCGACACCGGCGCGATCCGCGGCGAGGCGGAAATCTGCGGCGGACGGGCCGTCGGTGGCGTAGCGCTGGTTCACGTTGACCTTGACCACCGGCCCGCCACCGAGTCGGATCGGTGCGTCGACATCGTGGCGTTCGGGGTAGTTCGGGTGAGTGCCGTGAGCCATGTCCGCGCTGAGGCAGTGCGAGCCCGCCAACGTCGCGACCAGGTCGGCGTCGGTGCCGCCCCACGCCGCGTTGAGTCGACTGATCACCTGGCGGAGCAGGGCTCCACCCGCTCCGGTGGAGGATTGCGAGCCGACCTCCTCGTGGTCGAACAGCGCCACGATGACTCCGTGGTCGCGGGCGGCGTCCTCGTGCTGGAGTCGCACGAGCGTGTCGACGGCTCCGAAGCACGATGCCTGATTGTCGAGGCGCGGCGCGCTGATCAGTTCCTCGTCGTCGCCGAGGAATCCGCCCGGCAGCGTGTCGTGGCACATCACGTCCCAGCCCATGACATCGGCAGCGCGGGCGTCGACCTGCGCGGCCAGCCACTGCCGGAACTCGACTCCTCGCTCGTCGCCCAGACCCCACACCGGAGTGAGGTGCACCGCCGGGTTGAGCTTCAGCCCGTTGTTGACGTCGCGATCGAGGTGGATGGCGAGCTGCGGGACTCTCAGCAGGGGCCGGTCGTCGCGAAACAGCCGAGTCTCTGTGCCGCCGGTGGCATCTCGCACCACAACTCGGCCTGAGAGTCCGAGGTCACGGTCCAACCACGAGTTCTGCAACAACCCGCCGTACGGTTCGATCAGCAGCTGACGGAAACCCGCCGACGTGTGATCGGGACGCGGTTTGATTCGCAGGTTCGGCGAATCGGTATGGGCCCCGATGATTCGGACCGCGGAGCCCGGTCCTCCCGCGGGGGCCTTCCACGCCACCAGCGCGCCGCCAACGTTCACGTATCCGGCGCCCGACGGCTCGAAGTCGCCGATCCAGTCCGAGGGTGAGAAGCCAGCGAGGTCCAGTCGACGGGCTGCCTCTGCCACGCAGTGGTACGGCGACGGCGACGCGTCGACGAACGCCAAAAGATCAGCTGCCGGCTGGGTCGATCTCGTCTCCACCATTCGATGCTCCAACGTTCAGCCCGCGTCGACTCACGACGGCGTGTCGGCCAGCTTCGCGCACGCCCGGAAGCCCTCCCACCGTTGCAGCTGTGCGGTGGCGTCACCGGCCGCGTCGATGGTGGGGAGATATTTGGCCCCAATGGTGATCGGGTGCCACACGGCGTCATCGACACGACGTCCGGTGACCGTCACGGTCAGGATTCCTCCCTGCCGTCCTTCTGGGGAGCCGGGCTTGAACATGAGGTTGCCGAGGCCGTACTCGACGTAGGCGCGACCGAGGTATCCGCCACCCTGCACTCGATGGGCGTGGGTGCCGATCACCAGATCGGCGCCGGCATCGACCAGCCGGGGCGCCAGCGCGAATTGCCTCTCGTCGGGACAGTTGAGCTTCTCGGTGCCCCAGTGCAGGAAGACCACCACGGTGTCGGCGGAGGCTCGCGCCTCGCGTATGGCTTGTAGCAGCCGGTCGACCCGTTTGGCCGAGGCCACGCCGGGATTGGTGGCCGTCGCAGTCCAGGTCGACACCAGATTGGCGTCGATGATCTGGGTGGCGGCGATGATGGCAATGCGCTGGCCATGGATGGTGGCGGTGAACGGGCGAAAGGCGTCGGCCTCATCTGCGCCGACCCCGATCACCGGCGCCTGTTTGTCCTTGATGGCGGCCAAGGTCTGAGCGAACCCGGTCTGCCCGAAATCGAGCGCGTGGTTGTTGGCCATGCTGATCACGTCGACCCCCGCCGCACTGAGGGGGTCGAAGGCTGATGGAGGTGCCTGGAACCTGAACTGCTTGTCCTGCGGGTCGCCCGTGTCGCCGATCGAGGTCTCGAGGTTCACGATGCTCAGGTCCGCCGAACTGAGCAGCGGCTTCACCCCGTCGAGCATGGTGGTCGGGTTGGCCGCAAGCTCAGCATCGAGCGGCGGCGCGAAATGGACATCGCCTCCGAAGGCGAGGGTGACCGGCTGGCCGCTGCCCAGCGAGACTCCACCGGGGTCGAGCAGGTCAGACGTCGTCGTTTGAGCGGTGCTGGTCGAGTGATCGACGGCGTTGTTGGGAGAAGGTCGCGCCGCCGGGCTGGCGTCGTCGGAACCCGATCCGCAGGCCGCAGCCGCCGACAGGCTCAGCGCCATGATGAACCCGGCGATCTGACGGCCCCGCACACTCCGACCCTAGGTGCAGTGGAATCGGCTGGTGGGGAATGGCGGATGACGGCTAAGTTCGCGACCTCCCAGGGCCAACGGCGTCCCTGAACCGTGTTCGATCGTCGATCGAGCTCTCGTTCCGCCAGTCCCATCCCGAGGGAGCCCGACATGAGCCGTGACCTGCCGGTAACGCAGGGTCTCTACGACTCCACATCCGAACACGACGCGTGCGGGGTCAGCTTCGTCGCTGACCTCCACGGCCGCC
Source organism: Acidimicrobiales bacterium (assembly GCA_038327485.1). GTDB lineage: Bacteria > Actinomycetota > Acidimicrobiia > Acidimicrobiales > Microtrichaceae > JBBQLA01. The sequence continues at coordinate 8,505 of JBBQLA010000014.1, read as the reverse complement.
CCAGTCACCGCATGGTCGCGTTGGCGGTCGAGTCGCTCTGCCACTTGGAGCACCGGGGGGCCACCGGCTCCGAGACCAACAGCGGCGACGGCGCGGGTCTGCTGATCCAGGTTCCCGACCGGCTGCTGCGCGCCACAGTGGACTTCGACCTGCCCGAAGCCGGCTCCTACGCAGTCGGCTTGGCGTTCCTGCCGGCCGGCGACCCCGACGATGCCATGGCGTCGGTCGAGAAGGTCGTCACGTCCGAGGGGCTCACCGTGCTCGGTTGGCGCGACGTGCCCACCGATGCCGATGGAGCGGACCTGGGCGAAACAGCTCGTGATGTCATGCCGGCCTTCCGTCAGTTGTTCGTCTCTGCGTCCGGCGCGTCCGGCGCGCTGTTGACGGGGATCGAGCTCGATCGCAAGGCATTCATCGCCCGGAAGCGCATCGAGCACGAACTGCTCGACGATGACGGCGATGCCCTCGTGTATTTCGCGTCGTTGTCCTCGCGGACCCTCGTGTACAAGGGCATGCTCACCACGCCGCAGCTGCCGGGCTTCTTCGGTGACCTGGCCGACGAGCGGTGCGAATCGGCCATCGGCCTGGTTCACAGTCGCTTCAGCACCAACACCTTCCCGTCGTGGCCCCTGGCACACCCCTACCGGTACCTCGCCCACAACGGCGAGATCAACACGGTGCAGGGCAACCAGAACTGGATGCGAGCACGCGAATCCCTCTTGCGCAGCCCGCTGTTGGGCGACGACCTCGATCGCATCTTCCCCATCTGTACCGTCGGCGCATCGGACACCGCCCGTCTCGACGAGGCCCTGGAGCTGCTGCACCTTGGCGGCTACGAGCTTCCCCACGCCGTGTTGATGATGATCCCAGAGGCGTGGGAGAACCACGGCGAGATGACCCCGGAGTTGCGTGACTTCTACCAGTTCCACAGCTGTCTGATGGAGCCGTGGGACGGCCCCGCGTCGGTGACGTTCACCGACGGCACGGTGGTCGGCGCGGTGCTCGACCGCAACGGCCTGCGTCCCAGCCGCTACTGGGTGTGCGACGACGGTTTGGTGGTCATGGCGTCGGAGGTCGGCACGCTCGACATCGACCCGGCGACGGTGATCCGCAAAGGCCGTCTGCAGCCGGGCAAGATGTTCCTGATCGACACGTCCGAAGGGCGCATCGTCGAGGACTCCGAGCTCAAGGCGCGACTGGCGTCGCAGCACCCCTACGGCGAGTGGCTCGCCTCGAACCTGAAGCACCTCGATGATCTGCCCGAGGTGGCGCACGTGACCGAGAGCCATCTCGACACCGTTCGTGAGCAGCAGACCTTCGGCTACACCCACGAGGAGCTGCGGATCCTCATCGACCCGATGGCGAACACCGGTGGTGAAGCTCTCGGTTCCATGGGGACCGACACCCCGATCGCCGTGCTGTCGGCGCGTTCCCGACTGCTCTACGACTACTTCCAACAGCTGTTCGCCCAGGTCACGAACCCGCCGCTCGACGCCATTCGTGAAGAGCTGGTGACGTCGGTGTCGAAGGTGATCGGACCCGAGCAGAACGTGCTGTTGCCCGGCCCGGAGTCGTGCCGACTGCTCGAGATCCCCCGTCCGATCATCGACAACGACGAGCTCGACAAGCTGCGCCACGTGGCTGAAGCCGGCTTCGGCTGGAGCGCTCGCTCGGTGTCGTGTCTCTACCCGGTGGCCGAGGGTGGGGCGGGGATGTCCGCCGCCCTCGATCGCATCCGGGCCGAGGCCTCTGCGGCCATCGCGGAGGGCGCCACGATCCTGATCCTCTCGGACTGGGCGTCCACCAAGGAGATGGCGCCGATTCCGGCGTTGCTGGTCACCTCGGCGGTGCACCATCACCTGATTCGGGAGAAGACCCGTACCCAGGTGGGCCTGGTCATCGAGACCGGTGAAGCCCGGGAGGTGCACCACTTCTGCCTCCTGTTGGGCTTCGGTGCTGCGGCGGTCAACCCGTACCTGGCTCTCGACTCCATCGAGGACCGCTGCCGCAACGGCGTACTGAAGGTCGACTTCGCCACCGCGTCGAAGCAGTACATCAAGGCCGCCTGCAAGGGGGTGCTCAAGGTCATGTCGAAGATGGGCATCTCGACGGTCGCCTCGTACACCGGAGCACAGATCTTCGAGGCCATCGGCCTGGGTGATGAGCTGATCGACGAGTACTTCACCGGCACCGTGAGCCGCCTCGGCGGCATCGGGTTGAACGAGATCGCCGCGGAGACCGCTATCCGTCACGCCACGGCATATCCGTCGCGGCCCGAGGAGCGGTCACACCGCGACATCGAACTGGGCGGCGAGTACCAGTGGCGCCGTGAGGGCGAGATCCACCTGTTCAATCCGCAGACGGTGTTCAAGCTGCAGCACGCCACGCGCACCAAGCGCTACGACGTGTTCAAGGAGTACACGGCGTTGGTCAACGACCAAGCCCAGTCGCTCGCCACGCTGCGCGGACTGTTCAAATTCAAGGAAGGCGAGCGCTCGCCGGTGCCGATCGACGAGGTCGAGTCGGTGTCCGACATCGTGAAGCGCTTCTCGACCGGGGCAATGAGCTACGGCTCGATCTCCCAGGAAGCACACCAGACCCTCGCCATCGCCATGAACCGGTTGGGCGCCAAGTCCAACACCGGCGAGGGCGGTGAGGACGCCGATCGCTTCACCCCCGACGACAACGGCGATCTGAGGCGGTCGGCCATCAAGCAGGTGGCGTCGGGTCGTTTCGGAGTGACCAGCGAATACCTGGTCAACGCAGACGATCTGCAGATCAAAATGGCCCAGGGCGCCAAGCCGGGCGAGGGCGGACAGCTACCCGGCCACAAGGTGTACCCATGGATCGCCGCCACCCGGCACTCCACCCCCGGCGTCGGCCTCATCAGCCCGCCACCCCACCACGACATCTACTCCATCGAGGATCTGGCCCAGCTGATCCACGATCTCAAGAACAGCAACCCCAGGGCCCGCGTCCACGTGAAGCTGGTGGCCGAGGTCGGTGTGGGCACAGTGGCTGCGGGGGTGGCCAAGGCCAAGTCCGACGTCGTGCTGATCTCTGGCCACGACGGCGGCACCGGCGCGTCCCCCCTCACGTCGCTCAAGCATGCCGGCGCCCCGTGGGAACTCGGCCTGGCCGAGACCCAGCAGACGCTGCTGCTCAACGGGCTGCGCGACCGCATAGTGGTGCAGGCCGACGGTCAGATGAAGACCGGCCGCGACGTCATGATCGCCATGCTGCTCGGCGCTGAGGAGTTCGGCTTCGCCACTGCGCCGCTCGTGGTGTCGGGTTGCGTGATGATGCGGGTGTGTCACCTCGACACGTGCCCCGTCGGCGTAGCCACCCAGAACCCCGAGCTCCGCAAGAACTTCAGTGGCAAGCCGGAGTTCGTCGAGAACTTCATGGAGTTCATCGCTGAAGAGGTGCGCGAGCTCATGGCGCAGCTCGGCTTCCGCACTGTCGAGGAAGCCGTGGGTCGGGCCGAGATGCTCGACGTGGATCGGGCCGTCGAGCACTGGAAGGCGTCAGGTCTCGACCTGTCGCCGATCCTCTACGTGCCGCTGCTCGAGGACGGCGCCACTCGTCACAACACGACCACGCAGGATCACGGTCTGGCCGCAGCGCTCGACCACACGCTGATCCAACTGTGTGAAGGAGCGCTCGAGGACGGAAGGCCGGTCCACGTCGAGCTGCCCATCCGCAACGTCAACCGCACAGTGGGCACCATGCTCGGCAGTGAGGTCACCCGTCGCTACGGCGCGGTCGGCCTGCCCGACGACACCATCACCATCGACTTCGAGGGGTCCGCCGGCAACAGTTTCGGAGCGTTCCTGCCGAAGGGCATCACCTTGCGACTGCACGGTGACGCCAACGACTACGTGGGCAAGGGCCTCTCGGGTGGGCGCATCATCGCGATGCCGCCCGTGGCGTCACCGTTCGCCGCGGCGGAGAACGTCATTGCGGGCAACGTGATCGGCTACGGCGCCACCAGTGGCGAGATGTTCCTCAGCGGCGTGGTGGGAGAGCGATTCTGTGTACGCAACTCCGGCGCTGTCGCGGTGGTCGAAGGTGTTGGCGACCATGGGTGTGAGTACATGACCGGTGGTCGAGTGGTCGTACTCGGATCAACCGGACGCAACTTCGGCGCTGGTATGTCGGGCGGCATTGCCTATGTGTATGACCCGCTGGGCCGTTTCCCGGCCCGTCTCAACCAGGACATGGTCGTGCTGGAGGAACTCACCGACACCGACGCCGATGAGCTGTTCTCGCTGATCGAGCGGCACTTCGCCTCGACCGATTCAGTGGTGGCTCGAGCCGTCCTGGCCGGCTGGGAGATGGAGCGAGGGCACTTCCACAAGGTGATGCCCGTGGACTACCGGCGGGTGTTGACCGCCACCGAGCGGGCGCTGGCCGAGGGCCGCGACGTCAACGAAGCGATCATGGAAGCGGCGAGGAACTGACGTGGGCAAGCCAACAGGATTCATGGAGTTCGGTCGTGAGCTGCCGTCACGGCGGCCGGTGCCGGTTCGTTTGCGCGACTGGAACGAGGTGTACGAGCCGTTCGAGCGTGAGCGCCTCGAGACCCAGGCGTCCCGCTGCATGGATTGCGGAATCCCCTTCTGCAACAACGGCTGCCCCTTGGGCAACCTGATCCCCGACTGGAACGACCTCGTCTACAAGGACCGGTGGCGCGACGCCATCGAGCGGCTCCACGCCACCAACAACTTCCCCGAGTTCACCGGCCGTCTGTGTCCAGCTCCCTGCGAGGCCGCCTGCGTGCTCGGGATCAATTCCGACCCGGTGACGATCAAACAGGTCGAGGTGTCCATCATCGACCGCGCCTGGGAAGAGGGCTGGGTCGGGCCACTGCGGCCGACCAGGCTCACCGGCAAGCGGGTCGCCGTGGTCGGTTCGGGACCTGCCGGATTGGCAGTGGCGCAACAGTTGACCCGCGCCGGCCATGCCGTGGTCGTGTTCGAGCGGGCCGACCGCATCGGTGGGCTTCTTCGCTATGGCATCCCCGAATTCAAGATGGAGAAGCGGGTCCTCGACCGACGTCTGGCGCAGATGCGGGCCGAGGGCACGGTGTTCCGCGCCGGCATCGAGATCGGCACCGATCTGGGTATCGACGAACTGCGTGCGTCGTTCGACGCGGTGGTGCTGGCCGTCGGTGCGACGGCGTGGCGCGATCTGCCCGTGCCCGGCCGTGAATTCAAGGGCGTCTACCAGGCCATGGAGTTCCTGCCGTGGGCCAACAAGGTCCAGGAAGGCGATCTCGTCGAGTCGCCCATCTCGGCCGAGGGCAAGCGCGTCGTGATCATCGGCGGGGGTGACACCGGTGCCGATTGCCTCGGCACGTCGCATCGTCAAGGTGCCAGCTCGATCCACCAGTTCGAGATCATGGCGCGCCCCCCCGAGGAGCGCCCAGCCGCCAACCCGTGGCCGACGTACCCGATGTCGTACAAGGTGACCTCCGCTCACGAAGAGGGCGGTGAGCGCGTGTACGCCGTGAACACCATGGAGTTCCTCGGCGACGAGGACGGCAACCTGACCGGGCTCAAGTTCGTCGAGGTCAACCAGCAAATCGTGGAGGGTCGGCCGAGCTTTGTGCCGGTCGAGGGCTCCGAGACGGTGCTCGATGTCGACTTGGTCTTCCTGGCCATGGGCTTCGTCGGACCTGAGCGCAACGCCCTGATCGAGGGGCTCGGCGTCGAGCTGGATCCCCGCGGCAACGTGGTGCGCGACGCGTCGTTCGCCACTACCGTCGACGACGTGTACGTGTGCGGCGACGCCGGCCGAGGTCAGAGCCTCATCGTGTGGGCCATCGCCGAAGGCCGTGCCTGCGCTGCGGCCGTCGATGAGGCACTCATGGGAACGACGGATCTGCCGTCACCCATCCGCCCCACCGACCGCCCCCTCGTCTGATCCCCGAACCCGCATCTGTCCAGCTGGACACAACGAGGTTGGTGGGGGAATGGGGACGGTCAGCTGACGCGCTCGACGAGGGCGTCGACGAGAAATCGGTGCAGCACACTGCACACGTCGAAGGCATCGCGTCCGACGGCTGAGATCACCTGCGCCACGCTGCGGCGGCCATCGAGGACTGACAGCACCTCCCACTCGCGTGTGGTGAGGCTGACTGGCCCGGTGTCCGCCGGCAGCTTGCGACGCGGCCGCAGCACGAGGTCGACGGAGCTGATCGACTCGGCGATCTGCGCCCACTGGGCGACCCGGCCGGTGGCTTCGCTCAGGATTTCCGAGGTCGAGAAGTTGATCGACACGGCGAACGTCGGGGGCGGGGTCTCTGCGAACACGAACGCCTCAGCCGAGGGGAGCAGCAGCTGGAAGACCGTCGACACGATGTTCTCCCGCACGATTGGACGGAGCACGTCGGGCCCGAATCGATCGACCAACGCCCCCAGCGCGACCAAGTCGTTGCCGGTGGCGTGCGAGGTGGCCTGGGTGACCTGATCGGGGGAGATCAAGCCGCTGGCGATGACCACCGACCGGATCGATGCGCCGCCCACCGTGCCCGCCGAGACGATGCGACCCTGGTCGAAGGAGATCCACACCGGACTGGAGTGGCCCACCCGGAGCATGCCGGTGCTGGTGTCGTCGGCGAGACGGGCGATCAGGCGCGCGGCAGAGACCTCGTTCAGATGCCCGGAGTCGGTGCGCGTCGGGGCAGTGCCCATCTGGCCACAATACGGCCGTGTGGGCCGGACGCCTCACAGTTTCGGGTCGGGGATGGGCCGATTTCCTCAAGCGGCGGCTCCTCGCCTCCGATCACTCGTCCATCGCCCGTCGGCGTGGATCGCGCTGACCGCGCGATCGAGCACCCACACCCCCCGGAAGGTCGAAGCATGCTGGCTCGCCTCAACGTACGAACCAAGCTCCTCGTGATCATGCTGCCGCTGCTGTTGGCGGTGGGAGTGCTGTCGTCGATCGGCGTGTTGGACCGGCTCGATCAGCGTTCGACGGCCTCGGCCAACCAACAGCTCGTGACCGCGGCTCGGGCAGGGTCCGAGGTGGCCTACCGCCTGCAGCTGGAGCGCCTCGACGCTGTGGCCCGGGTTTCGGGGCTCACCTCGCCCATCACCAACTCCGAGGCCAACACTGATGTGGCTACGAAGCTGTTCCTCAATCGTCTCGCAGCGTTGGCGACTGACGGCGTGGAGAGCAACGGCGAGAGCGTGCAGCCGACCTACAACACGCTGAAGCGAACGTTCGCGGAGCTGAACGACGCTCGTGGCATGGGCGCCAAGGCGGGTACCCAGCCGTCGTCGGTGCAGGACGCCTACACGTCGGTGATCGATGCGGTCATCTCAGCCGACTTCGGTTTCCTGAGCGAAGGGGGCACCAAGGTCGGTTCGGGCGCCGCCGCTCGTTGGCTGATCGCCGCGACCGAGGCTGATGCTCGGGCTGCGTCCGACGCCGCCATCATCATCGGCGCCACCAAGTCCGGCAGCTCGCTCGACGTGGAGTCGACCATCGCCGAGACCGCTCAGTTGCGAGTCCGTGCCGACTCGTGGATCGCCGTGTTCGTTGCCGACACCAACGTGTTCGGTCGAGGCGTCTACGACAAGGTGCTCGCTGCCCCCGGCTTCACTGCCAGCCAGCCAGGATTCGCCGCACTGGCCACGATCCCGGCGTCAGGGCTCACCACCGACCCGAATTCTTGGCTCACCCAGTCGACCGACCGAATCGACGCCATGTGGGGAGGCCAGCAGGCTCTGCTGAGGCACGAGAGCGAGTATGGCAACGGTCGCCTCGACGACCTCGAACGTCAAGTTCGCTACTACCTCGCCGGCTCGGCGGCGGCACTGTTCCTGGGCCTCCTGCTGGCCGCTCGGGTCACCCGGTTGATCACGTCGTCGGTGTCTCGCCTCACCGAGGCGGCGCGGGTGATCTCCAAGGAGTCTCTGCCCCGCCTGGTCGATTCGCTGCGCCATCCCGAGAACGAGGTGGTCTTCGCGCCCACCCCCATCAACCTTCGCGCTCGCGACGAGTTCGCTGATCTGGCTGAGGCGTTCTGCGCGGTCGAGCAGTCAGCCATCAGCGTGGCCGCCGAGCAGTCCACCACGTTGCGCAAGGGCATCAGCGACATCTTCGTGAACCTGGCTCGACGCAACCAGTCGCTTCTCGACCGTCAGATCGAGTTCATCGACCGCCTCGAGACCAACGAAGAGGATCCCGACCAGCTCGAGAACCTGTTCAAGCTCGATCACCTCGCCACCCGCATGCGCCGCAACGCCGAGTCGCTGCTGGTGTTGGCAGGGGCCGAAGCCCCTCGGCGCCGTGGCCGCGAGGTCTCGATGACCGACGTGATCCGCGTGGCGGTTGGTGAGGTCGAGGACTTCGTCCGCATCACCTTGTTGGCGGTCGATCCGGTCGATGCCCGTGGCAGTGCTGCGGTCGACGTGGCGCACCTGCTGTCGGAGCTGATGGAGAACGGCGCGCAGTACTCGCCTCCTGACAAGCGGGTGGACGTGATCGGGCATT
>JBBQLA010000013.1:0-13075 GCA_038327485.1 Acidimicrobiales bacterium | reverse complement strand
CCTCGTCTACTCGTTGTAGGCGCTCTCGTTGTAGGTGCTCTCGCCATGGTGAGCACCGACTCGCCTCGACACGCCCGCACAAGACAAGTTTTCCGAGGAAATCCTGTTAAATGGTTTGACGCCCCCGTGATGGGGTGGTTTTCTACCCGTGGCGCCTGCACAGCGCAGAGCCACGTCTCCTCCCGAAGGACCCAACCGATGCGCACCGAGATGACGAACATCTCCACGATTGAGACCCAGGTGGTCTCGTCGCGTGCATCGCTGGCCCTCACCGGTACGGACATGTTCGCAACCTCCCCCTGGACCTACGTGGTGAATTGCCCGGCGACCAAGCGCCATGCGGCAACGACCCGGCCCCCCGGAGCCACTCCCTGAGCTACCAGCTCAACATGGAGTGCAACTCTCCGAACGGCCGCCGGGTTTCGACCCGGCGGCCGTTCTGCTTTTCCCGCTCTTCCGCTCAACCGAGTTCCGCAATATCCGCCAACTGACATCCGAACCACACAGAAAGCAACCGACATGGCCACTCAGCCATCCACCCAGGATTCCGAGGCACCCGACAGTCCGATCTCGCCCGCCGCATGCGCGGATGGGACCGGCCGGCTGACCCACCTCTTCTTCTCCGACGAGCTGCGCGACATCGCCAAGGCCAAGAACATCTGTGCCAGCTGCCCGGTGATGGCCGATTGCCTCGAAGGGGCGTTCGACCGTGCCGAGCAGTGGGGCGTGTGGGGCGGGCAGCTCTTCGTGAGCGGCAAGGTCGTGATGTCGAAGCGGGGACGGGGCCGTCCGCCAAGGGTGGCCCGGCCCGAGGATCAGCTCCCGTTGATCCCCGTGCCGGAGCACCTGGCTCACCTCCTGCAATCCGCCTGACCGCTGAACCCCCAGACAGCGAGTGATCGACAGCCAAGCCGAGGGTGACCAACGAACACGAGGTCACCCCACTGGCGCCGCTGTCGCTCCGTCAGAGGCCGCCGGTAGCTTGGGGTTCGCCATGAGCGAGCCCCAAGCCAGGCGGCGAATCCCTCCGATGCTGATGATCAGCGTCACGATCGGGTCGCTGGCCATCGCCCTCCTGATCGCCACGTGGGTCGTCAAGGCCAACTCGTCCGACTCCTCCGCCGTCGACCCCCAGACCGCCCTCAACATCGAGGCGGCCGGCGGGGTCCAGGTGTCGGGCACGACCAAGGTCGGTCAAGACGCACCATCGGCCACCTTTCCGCTGCTCGATGGCGGCTCCGCATCGCTCTCCGATTTCCTGGGCACGCCGGTCGTCATCAACTTCTGGGCGTCGAGCTGCGTCCCTTGCAAGCAGGAGATGCCCGCGCTCGAACAGGTGCATGCGGCGATGGGCTCCAAGCTCCGCTTTCTCGGCATCGACGTGTCCGATTCCGTCGAAGCCGGCAAGAAGTTCGCCAAGGACCTGGGGGTGACGTACCAGCTCGGCCGCGATCCGCAGTCCAAGATGATCACCGCGTTCGGTGGAATCAGCCTCCCCCACACCGTGATCGTCGACGCGCAGGGGGTCATCCGCGTCGTGCACAACCAGGCGCTCGACGCGGAGGAACTGCAGGGCCTCGTCGACTCCGTCGTCAAGTGACATGAGCCAAGTGACATGAAAGGCGAACAACTCGCCACGCTCTTCGCTGCCGGCATGGCGGCGACGGTGAACCCGTGCGGCTTCGCCCTGCTCCCTGCGTACCTCTCGTACTACCTCGGCATGGCCGACGATGGTCCCGCTGGAGGTGATCGCCCGGCACGGCCGGCGCCACTGCGCGCGGCGTTGGTCGGCGGGTCGATGACCGCCGGGTTCCTCGTGGTGTTTGGCATCGTCGGATTGGTGTGGAGCTCGATCTCATCGGTCGTCGCCCAGCACCTCCCATGGGTCACCGTCGTGATGGGCGTCGCGTTGGTGGTGCTGGGCATCGCCATGGTGCTCGGCTTCCAGCCCACCGCCCGGCTGCCGAAGCTGGTCGTGGCCAAGGGTGACCCGCAGGTCCGCTCGATGTTCGTGTTCGGCCTGTCCTATGCCATCGCCTCGTTGAGCTGCACCATCCCGCTGTTCGTCGGCCTGCTCGGCGCCAGCTTCGACGACAGCGTGCTGAGCGGGTTCAGCGGTTTCATCGCCTACGGACTGGGCATGGGGGCACTGGTCACCGTGCTCACCATCGCGGTGGCGTTGGCGCGCGACGGAGTGGTCGTGCGGCTCCGTCGCCTGATGCCCCACATCGGTCGGATCAGCGGTGTGCTGGTGATCATCGCCGGTGGCGTGGTGGCGTACTACGGCTGGACCGAACGCTGGGACACCGCCCCGGCGTTCTCGAAATGGCTGCTCGACGTGCAGGGCGCCGTGAACACGTGGATCCAAGATATCGGGCCGGGTCGCATCGGCCTGATCTGCGCGGTGATCGTGGGAGCGTCGATCGCCATCGGAATCACCCTGCTCCCTCGGCGCACCAATCGACCCGCCGACTCCGACGCCGGCTGACGTGTTCGACGAACTCCTGGCATGGCCCGGCGTGTCGGAGGAGATGACCATCGGGTCGCGGGTCGGGATCATGGCTTTCCACGGAGGCAGCCTCGAACGCATGACCGACGTGATCGCCGATGCAGTGATCGCGCGCACCGGAGCGAGCAGCTACATCGTTCGCCAACCCGTTGGGCTGCGATGGCACGTGCCGTCGCGGCTGGTGGACCCTGCCCACAGTGCCGCGTTGGCCGAGTTCCTCGATCACGTCGATGTGGCCATCGCGTTGCACGGCTACGGCCGCGACGGCCTGTTCACCACACTGTTGGCCGGAGGCTCCAACCGCGACCTGGCGTCGCACATCGCCGCGCACGTCCGGTCCGAGCTGGCCGACTACGACGTGGTGGCCGACCTCGATGACATCCCCGACGAACTGCGTGGCCTCCATCCCGACAACCCGGTGAACCGACCTCGACAGGGTGGAGTCCAACTCGAACTGCCACCACGCGTGCGCGGGCTCGGACCGTGGTGGGAGTCGCGACCCTTCGACGGCATCAGCCCACACACCGAGCAGCTGGTGGCGGGACTGGCCCATGCCGTCGAGGGCTGGTAGTCACACTCCTGTGAGCAACTTCCATGAGACGGTCGAGGCCACGTTCCCTGGCGCCATGCCGGCTGCGGAATACCTGAGCCGCGTCGGTGCGGCCATGACCGACCTGGGCTTCGACCGCGACCGTACGCTGCCGTTGGTATCGATCTGCCGTGACGAGCTGACCACACCGTTCTTCGACCAGATCGAGTCGGAGTGGGGCAACGCCTTCCAGCTGGCCGGGCTTGGCGGCATCCCCGCACTCGGATGGACGGGATGGCAGGCCGCGCTCGGCCACATCCCCGATGCGACCGGTCGTGGAGCCGTGGTGGTGTTCGGCTTCCCCCACATCGGCATCGAGGACGATGGCTCCATCGGCGTGACCATTCGTCCCGGCCAGACGCAACCCACCGCCACCTGCGGCGCGCTCACGGCGATCTGCCAACGAGCCGCGAGCGGCGACCTGCCGACCGAAGTAGACGTCGAGGACTACGAGGCCACCAATCTGGCCATGCGCCTCGTCGACCCGAGCGGACCCCCGCCCGAGCTGGTCGGCCTCACCGTCGCTGCACTCGACGCGCTCGAGGAAGACGTCTGGTTCGCCCTCGACCGTTTCGAGGTGTGGCGCGACCACGACCTCATCGCCTGGTGCGGTGTGCAGATCCACGGCCACGGCCAAGACTGGATCTGGCCACGCGACGCCTGGTTGTGCTCGCCACAAGGCGAGCGTCGCCGCATCCCGCCCGCCGGCTGACCGCTCAGGGCGCGAGGCGCTCCCGGGTCCACGCCGCGATGGCGTCGTTGCGCCGATAGCGAAGGCGATCGTGCAGCCGTGACGGGCGGCCTTGCCAGAACTCGATCGACAACGGTGTGACTTCGTAGCCGCCCCAGAACGGCGGCCGAGGCACGATCTCGCTGTCGGCGAACTCGGCTTCACGTTCGGCCACCAGCGACTCCAACTCGGCGCGACCCGCGATCACCTGGCTCTGCGGCGACGCCCACGCGGCGATCTGGCTGCCACGAGGACGGCCGGCGAAGTAGTCGTCGCTCACCGCTTCGCTCGAACGGACGACGGTGCCGACCACTCGGATCTGGCGTTGCAGATCGAGCCATACCAACTGCAAGGAGCATCGACCGGGCGCCGCTCCCGAAGCCAGCTCGTTGCCCTTGTCGGACTCGAAGTTGGTGAAGAACGAGAACACCTGGTCGGTCAGCCGGCGCAGCAGCACGGTGCGCGAACGGGGTGACCCATCGGCGGCGACGGTGGCCACCACCATGGCGGTCGGGTCGACGAGCTGTGCCGCATGGGCGTCATCGAGCCAACGGCGCACCAGGGCGAACGGGTCGTCACCTGACTGCGCCTCGGTCAGCTCGGCGCGGTCGTAGACGAGTCGATCACCCTCGAAGGTCACCGGATCACCTCGATCCCACGCATGAACGGCCGCAGCACTTCGGGCACCAGCACCGAGCCGTCGGGCTGACGGTGCGTCTCCACGATCGCCGCCCACACCCGGGGCACCGCCAGCGCTGAACCGTTGAGCGTGTGGCACATCTCGGTGCTGCCACCGCCGACCGGGCGGTACCGGATGTTGGCGCGGCGGGCCTGATAGTCGCTAAACCACGAGACTGATGAGACCTCGAGCCAGCGGTCGACACCGGGCGCGTAGACCTCGATGTCGAAGGTGCGGGCCGCAGAGTTGCCCAGATCACCGGCGCACAGGTCGAGGATCCGATAGGCCAGACCGAGCGACGAGATGAGGCCCTCGGCCCGAGCCAGGATCTCCGCATGCAGCTCGGCTGCCTGGTCCGGCGTGGCGTACGAGAGCAATTCCACCTTGTCGAACTCGTGCACCCGCAACAGGCCGCGAGTGTCCTTGCCTGCCGAGCCCGCCTCGCGGCGGAAGCAGCTGGTGTGGGCCATGAATCGCATGGGCAGCGACGCTTCGTCGAGGATCTCGTCGCGGGCCAACGACGTCAAGGGCACCTCGGCGGTGGGAATGGCCCACAGGTCATCACGTTCGAGGTGGTAGGCGTCCTCCTCGAACTTCGGAAGGTGGCCGGTCGAGACCATGGTGGCGGTGCGCACGAGAGTGGGCGGCCGAACTTCCTCGTACAGGTCGGCGTTGCTGTCCAAGGCAAGTTGGCACAGTGCCCGCGACAGGGTGGCACCGGCGCCGCGGTAGATGGCGAACATCGAGCCCGAGAGCTTGGCGCCCCGCTCGAGGTCGAGGATGCCGAGGGCCTCGGCGGTGTCCCAGTGGGCCACCCGCTGATGCGCCGCGTAGGAATCCGGGTCGAAGTTCTCGACACGGGCCACCACATTGTCGGTTTCGTCGACCCCGTCGGGCGCGTCGTCAGCGGCCAGGTTCGGAAGGTGCAACAGGGCATCGCGCAGTTCGGTGGCGACGGCGTCGGCCTGAGCGTCGAGCCGCTTCTCCTCGTCGCCGAGCGCGCGGCTCTCCGCTTGAAGCTCCGCGCCTTCTTCTTTGCGGCCGTCACGGAACAATTGGCCGACCTCGTTGGACAGCGTGCGGATGCGCGCACGAATCTCGTCGCGCTCAGCCGACAGGCGACGCGAACTCCCGTCCAGTTCGATGATGGAGTCGGCCGCGGCCGGGTCCTCGCCGCGACGGGCCAAGCCCGCTCGCATCACCTCGGGTTCGTGTCGGAATCGCCGTACGTCCAGCATGGACGGCAACGGTAGCGGCTGCTACTTGGCGGCCAGATCCCGCACCCGTTCGGCCGGCAGACAGGCGGCGATCCCGATCCGCATCTGCGTGGCCGGCACGGCGCCGGTGAGCAGCTTGGTCAGCTGATCGTCGCTCACATCGGCCAACCCCTTGTCGATGACGCAGGTCGACTCGTCGGGCGTGAGGCCGGCCGCGTTGAGGGTGGCGTGCGAGATCATGGTGAGCACTTGGCGAAGGTCGCTCGGCGACACCTTCGACAGGTCGGGAGCTGCCGTCGCCAATTGCGTCATCCGAGCGATGGGCACACAACCCGAGATGACGGCGGGGTCGAGGCCCGATGGTCCGCCGGCCGCCCCGGCCGCGGTTGCCGGCTGCGTGGTGGAGGAACCGGCCCCGACGGGCGGCGCCTTCGAGGCGACACACGTTGCCTCGGCATCGGTGAGGCCGGCAGCGCGGAGCTGCACGGTGATGAGCGCCTTGGCGACGGCAGGATCGAGCGAGGCCTCTTGCGATGGCGCACCCGACAACTTGGCCACCAGCTCGTCGACCGATGCCGCCGGAACGACGTCGCCGCCTGCGTTGGAGATCACCACCGTCGTGGTGGAATCGACCGGTGCCGACGTCTCGTCGTCGCTCCCGCACCCAGCGAGCCCGCCGACGCACAACGCCAACGACAGCACAATGACGAGCGGGCGATTCATGGGGCGATGTTAGGGCCGAGTGCCGGTTTCCGGACCGCCAACGTCGGCGGTAGCGTCACCGCGTGCCCGCCGTCGTCGTCGACCAGCTCGTCGTCCGCTACGGCGACACCCTCGCGGTCGACCAGCTCTCCTTCACCGCCGAGTTCGGTGCGGTCACCGTGGTGCTGGGCCCCAACGGCGCCGGCAAGACGTCGACCATCGAGTGTCTCGAGGGGTACCGCACGCCCAGCGCTGGCCGGGTGCGCATCGACGGGCTCGACCCGATCGCCGATCACGCCGCCGTGTCCAAGCGGGTCGGTGTCATGTTGCAGAACGGCGGGGTGTACACCGCCATCCGCCCACCCGAGGTGCTGGCGCTGTTCCAGTCGTACTACGAGAACTCTCGCGACCCCGATGAGCTCTTGGCCATGGTCGGTCTCGAGCACCGTCGCCGGGCCACGTGGCGGTCGCTGTCGGGGGGCGAGCAGCAGAGGTTGTCGTTGGCGCTCGCCATCATCGGCCGTCCGACCATTGCGTTTCTCGACGAACCGACCGCGGGAGTCGACCTGCAGGGTCGCCAGCTCATCCGGTCGCTGATCGCCGAGCTGCGGGCCGACGGCGTTGCCATCGTGCTGACCACCCACGACCTCGAAGAAGCCGAATCGATGGCCGACCGGATCGTCATCGTCGACTCGGGTCGCGTGGTCGCCGATGGGACCGCAGCGGAGTTGTTGTCGGGGGCCGAAGCGCCGCAGTTCACCTTCCGGGCCAGCAACGGCCTCGACGTGGCGAGCCTGTCAGCGCTGGTGGGTGCCGCCGTGGTCGAGCACGAACCGGGCCGCTACCGAGTGGCGGCGACCCCAACGCCCACCAAGGTCGCCGCGCTCACCACCTGGCTGGCCGAACGCGACGAGTTGCTCGGCGACCTCCAGGCCGGCCGCCAGCGTCTCGACGACGTCTTCCTCCGACTCACCGGCGAGCAGTCCCCCGCGGATGAGCGCGGCAGCCGACGCCGAGCCCGGTCCGAACGGTGAAGCCGTTCCTCGGTCAACTCCGAGCCGAACTCACGCTCAGCCTTCGCCAAGGCGAGCAGTTGCTCGTGTCGATGGGCATCCCGCTCGGCATCCTGGTGTTCTTCTCGAAGGTCGACGTGTTGCCGACCGGCGACCACCGCCGGCCCATCGACTTCCTGGCCCCCGGCGTGTTGGCACTTGCCATCATGTCCACATCGCTGGTGTCGCTGGGGATCGGCACCGGCTTCGAGCGGTACTACGGCGTGCTCAAGCGTCTCGGCACCACTCCCCTCGGTCGAGGTCGTCTCGTGGCGGCGAAGATGGCCATGGTGCTCGTCACCGAGATCGTGCAGTTCGCCATCCTCATCCCGACCGGCCTGGCCTTGGGCTTCCATCCGTCCGGCGGTGGTTGGCCCGCAGTGATCGCCGCCACGATCCTTGGGACTGCGGCTTTCGCCGGGCTGGGTCTCCTCATGGCGGGGACGCTGTCCGGCCCACTCAACCTGGCCGCCTGCAACGGCCTCTATCTGATCCTGCTGGTCACCGGCGGCATGATGGTGCCGTTCGAGAAGTTGCCCAGCGCGTTGCGCCATGTCTCCGAGCTGCTGCCTGCGGCGGCGCTGTCGGACATCATGATCGGCTCCCTGTCGCCGGCGTCGCATGTGCATGGCGGCTCGTGGTGGGTGCTCAGCGTCTGGGCGGTGCTGCTTCCGGCGCTGGCGTCGTGGCGGTTTCGCTGGGAACCGTGACTGGCTGGGGCTCGGGTGACGGCTTCGGGGAGCCAGTCTTCGGCACCAGCTTCCCTCGGAATCCCTTGGGATCATTCTCCTTGTTCATCCACCGGAAGAACATCACGACGATGATGCCCCACAGGTAGAAGCCACCGACGATCTTCATGATCGCCCCGGCCGCCTGCTGGTCGTCCATGGCACTGATGCCCCACAGGCGCGGGCCGTGGTTGTAGCCCTGATAGATCACGTTGTCGGCAGCGGTGAGGAACGCCGAAGGGATCGTGGGGATGATCGACAGCCCGAACACGCTCACCATCTGCACCGGCGCCGTGGAGCGGAGCTCGGGGAACGGGCCACAGATCGGCGTCCACACCAACAGTGCGCTGGCGATGACGAACGTGTGCACTGCGTAGTGAAATGGCCCGTTCTTGATCGAGAAGTTCACCACCGGGGCGGCGTGGGTCAGCATGACGATGACGTTGTAGACCAGCGCGGCCGGGATCGGCCGGGCCAGCCGCCGGAACACCCGATTGATCCGACCAGTGCCCAGGATGAGGCGACCCAACCATTCGGGCGTGGCCAGCAGCAGCATCGGAGCGATGACCACCGTGTACAGCAGGTGTTGGATCATGTGGACCGAGTACAGGCGCTCCTCGCCGATGTTGTGCATGGGCCAGTCCGAGGCGATCCACAGCAGTGCGACGCCGCCGACGAACCACCGCTTCTGCGCCAGGGTGACGGCGTTGCCACCTTTGGCAACGATGGTGGGTTGGATGACCCTGGTCGCGTAGAGACCGAGACCGACGAGCCCGCCGATGAGGAGCCAGACCTCGGGGTGTGGTTGCCAGGGGGGGAAGGCCGACACGGGTCAGGCCTCCTTCAGCTCGTCAGCCGCGGTGAGCGGTCGGGATGAGCGCCGGCACCTCGGTGGTGGGGGGCGGCGCGGGCTTCGAGCGAGGCGGGTTCGAGAAGGCCGGGACGCCGGAGTCGTGAAAGAAGGTGAAGGAGCCCAGCGCGGCGAGGTAGACACCGACGGCCAACAGGAGACCGGCGACGAACACCCGGCGCAGCACCTTGGAATCGAACTTCAAGTGCATGAAGTACATGGCGACTGTGGCGAACTTGATCACCATCATGATGATCAGCAGGACCGCGGTTCCTTTGTGCCATGCCTTGGGCCACCAGTAGGTCGACACCTCGAGCCCGGTGAGCAGCGCCAGGATGCCGCCGACCTTCCAGTACGTGGCATCGGTCGGGTGGTTGTGATCTGAGTGATCGTGCTCGACGAGAGCTTCGGTCGGTTCAGCAATGGCGGTCATGGTCAACTCACTTGATCAGGTAGATGACGGTGAAGATCACGATCCACACGACATCCACGAAGTGCCAGTACAGGCCGACGATCTCGACTTGCTCGCCGGTGGGCGGTTTGGGTCGGAATGTCAACGCCATGGTCGACAGCAGGATGAGGATGCCCACGGTGACGTGGACGCCGTGGAATCCGGTCATCGCGTAGAAGGCCGAGGTCGACACGTTGGACGTGAAGCCGAGGCCCTCCTTCACGAACGTCGTGAATTCGTAGACCTGGCCTCCGACGAACAGTGCGCCGAGGGTGGCGGTCGTGCCGAGCCACAGCCGAGTCTTGGACAGGTCCTTGCGGGATGCCGAAGTGACTGCGAACACCATCGTCAGCGAGCTGGCCAGCAGAATGAACGAGCTGACCGACGTGAACTTGATGTCGAACAGATCCGAGATGCGGACCTTGCTTCCGACGCGAGCCGTGGTGAGCGCGTCGCGCATCTGGATGGCACCCGGGCGGTTCTTGTACAGCAGGTAGGTGGAGATCAGTCCACCGAACATGAGGCACTCAGAACCCAGGAACACCCACATGCCCAGCTTCTCGTTCGAGATGCCGGTGTTGGTGGGTGGGTGCCCTCCGTGCGACATGTCCTGCGGAGCGGTGGTGACTGCGGCCAGAACGGTGTCAGACATGTGCGGGCTCCTCCTCGGGCGACACGCCAGCGGACTCGAGGCCCGCAGCCGAGACGACCGGGCCGTCGATCCCGTGGTCGCCGCCGTCGTGGTCGCCGCCGTCGTGGTCGCCACCGTGGCCGTGGTCGATCTCGGGATCGGTCGAGGGCTCCATGATCCAGCCGAAGATGCCGGCGATCATGAGCACCCCTCCCAGCAAGGCCCACCACAGGGTGAAGATCAAGCCGTACGCCACGAAGGGCATGCCGGAGGCCAGGACCAGCGGCCAATACGACGGCGAGGGCAGGTGCACGTTCTGGGCATCGCCCTTCTGCGCGACATCGACCGTCTCGGCGATTCGCACCAGTCGACCATCCTCGTCGTGGCCGTACTTGCGGTGCCAGAAGTCGTCGAGTTCGGTGATCACGGGAACCACATCGAAGTTGTGCTCGGGTGTCGGGCAGGGGATCGACCACTCGAGGCTGCGGGCATCCCACGGATCGGGGCCGCAATCAACCGGGTTCTTTTTGTACTTGCGGTGGCTGATCACCATGTTGACGAAGAACACCATGAGGCTGACCGCCAAGGTGAAGGCACCGATGGTGGCGACCATGTTCCACAGGCTGAAGCCCTGGTTGGCCGAGTAGGTGAAGATCCGGCGGCTCATGCCCTGCAGTCCGAGGATGTGCATGGGGCCGAAGGTCAGGTTGAAGCCGATGAGCATCAGCCAGAAGTTCCACTGGCCGAGCTTCTCCGACAGCTTGTAGCCGAACACCTTGGGCCACCAGAAGTAGAAGCCACTCATGAAGCCGAGGATGGCCCCGCCGAACAGCACGTAGTGGAAGTGGGCGACGATGTAGTAGGTGTCGGTCTGTTGGGTGTCGGCCGGAGCGAAGGCGTGGCTCACCCCGGACAGACCGCCGATGGTGAACATGGCCACCAACGAGATCGAGAAGTTCATGGCGACGGTGAACTTCAACCTGCCTCCCCACATGGTGGCGAGCCAGTTGAGGATCTTCACGCCCGTCGGCACGGCGATGAACATCGTCGACAGCGAGAAGACCGTGACCGACATCGGGCCGATGCCGGAGGCGAACATGTGGTGCGCCCACACGCCCCAGCCCATGAAGCCGATGGCGATGCCGGAGAACACCATGAACGGGTAACCGAAGATGGGCTTGCGACTGAACGTGGGGATGACCTCCGACACGATGCCGAATGCCGGCAACACCATGATGTAGACATCCGGGTGACCGAAGATCCAGAACAGGTGCTGCCACAGGAGTGGGTCGCCACCGAAGGCGGCACTGAAGAACGCAGATCCGAAGAGACGGTCGAACATCAGCAGGAACAGCGCCACGGTGATGACCGGCAGGGCGAAGAGCAGCAGGAACTGGGTGACCAGCATCATCCACGTCAGGACCGGCAGCTTGAACCAGCTCATTCCCGGCGCCCGAAGGTTGATCACCGTGACGATGAGGTTGACCGACGACACCAGCGAAGCAATGCCGGTGATCAGCAGTCCGAGGGTGTAGAAGTCGATGCCGTGGCTCGGTGAGAACTGGATGCCGTTGTTGGGGGCGTAGTTGAACCAACCGCCGTCGGCGCCGCCGCCGAGCAGCCATGAGGTGTTGAAGAAGATGGCGCCGCCGAGCCAGCACCAGAAGCTGAACGCGTTGAGACGGGGGAAGGCCACGTCACGCGCACCGATCTGCAACGGCAACAGGTAGTTCGCGAACGCTGCACCCATCGGCATGACGACCAGGAAGATCATCGTCACGCCGTGCATGGTGAAGACCTGGTTGTACAGATCGGCCGACAGCAACTTCTGGCCGGGACGGGCGAGTTGCGCCCGGATCAACAGCGCCTCGCTGCCACCGATGGCGAAGAAGACCAGCGAGGCAACGCCGTACATGATGCCGATCTTCTTGTGATCGACCGTGAAGAGCCAGTTGCGCCAGCCGGTCGGCGCCTTGGGCCGACCGAACACACCCAGAGGGCGCGTCGTGACCGAGGGCGCTTCGCCCGATGTCAGTTCGAGAGGATTGCGAGGATTGATCAGCGCCATGAGATCCCTTGGGTCGGCTCTGCTACGTCAGCGTTACTTGAGGAGGGTGAGGTACGCGACGAGCTTGCGGATCTCGTCGCTGGGAAGCTGCAGGTTCGGCATGCCGCGGTTCTGTTCGGCTGCCATCGGCTTGATGGCACCAGGGTTCCTGAGCCACGTGGAGATCTGACCTTCGTTCGGAGTGCCGCCCGGCATCGCTGCGGTGGCATTCGACTCGCTCTCGTAGAGATCGAACATGTTCCCGGCAAACCGCTCGCGGCTCATCAGGTGGGTCAGGTTCGGGGCGTTGCCGCTGATGAGCGGGTGCTGCGCACCCCGGTAGTCGGGGTTCGGCTGGTTGCTGTCGAGCGCCTTGCCGGCATCGCTGTATCCGTTGATCTGGTGGCAGCTCATGCACTTCTGTTGGAAGAGCAACTGGCCCTCAGCCGCCTCGGTGCCGGCCACCGGCTCGACCGCCCGGGCCAGCTGGTTCTTCTTCCACACCTCGAAGTCGGCTGTCGAGAGCGCCTTGACCTGCATTCGCATGTAGCCGTGCGAGAGTCCACAGAACTCGGTGCACTGCCCTTCGTAGATGCCCGGCTGGTCGGCCTGCATGGCCAGCGGCTGCACGCGACCCGGTACCGCGTCCTTCTTGCCGTTGAGGGCGGGGATCCAGAACGAGTGGATGACGTCGTTGGAGCGAATCTCCAGGCGAACGGTCTCGCCCACCGGTAGGACGAGCTGCTGGGCGGTGATGACGTCGGGCTTGCCGTCGTTGTTGAAGTCGTAACGGAACTCCCACCACCACTGCTGGCCGACGACCGTGACGGTCATGTCGGCGTGGGTCGCATTGCTCTCGAGGTTCCAGAGCGTCTGCACGTTGAACACCG
>JBBQLA010000012.1:0-13231 GCA_038327485.1 Acidimicrobiales bacterium | reverse complement strand
GAGTGACGTCCTCAGGCCCACCAATGTTGTGGATCCACTTGTCGGCGGTCACCGCTGCTTCCCTCCGATCGGCGAAAACGCCCACTGGGCCAGCCTCTCATCGCCCGCCAACCCGGCTCGCCCGCCCCACATGGTCGCACACCGCTCCGAAGCGCACACCCAGGACCGAGGCACGATCCGATAGTTGTCTGGGTGGTGGCGTCGGGCAGTGTCAGGAGCGAATGGTCGGCAGCCGCGTCGAAGGTGCTGGATGGGGGGCCGGGGATGTGTCGGTCGGCAACTCGTTCGTCTCGCCGTGACCGTGCAGCGCTGACGCGAAGAAGCGCCGGCTGCTGTGTGTCGCTGTGGCGGGAGACAAAGATGTCGAGGACTTGGCCGCGTTGGTCCATTCGGATTCACTCGCCGAGTCGCGCCGCGCGGCCGCGAAGAACTCGATCATGATCGCAATGACAACAAGGTTGCGGACAACCACGATCGCTGACACCCACGCGACAGCCGAGAGGAGCTGGTTGAACATTGCGAGGTACGTCAAGGTGAGCCACACGGCGACCGCAAAAAGTGGGGCGAGGCGACGGTGACCGCGGATCATGCCGACCACGATGAATGGCGCCAACCACGTCAGGTACTGCGGCGACATGATTCGACCGCAAACCATCGACAACGCGACCAGCCCGCCTGCGGCGAGCACGCGATCACTGTTCCACCGTCGACCACTCCAAGCGACTCCTCCGCTGACGACGATCAACAGCAGCAGGCCGGTCCGATCGACCCAAGTCCAGCCGCCTGCTCCAACGACCCAAGCTCCGGACACAACGGTCGGCCGCTGGCCGAACGCGAGCCGCACCGCGCCCAACGTGCTCTCGATTTCGAGGCCTGTCCCCTGGCGAAACCTTAGAAACTTCTCGAAGCCCGCCGGTGAGAAAGCCCACCACATCGCGACAACAAGGCCACACCCGAGAATCGCCGTGGCCGCGTCGCGTGCACGCCGACGACCGATCGCTGCCACGGCGATCAACACGGGCCAGAGCTTCACCGCGAAGCCGAGGACAATCCATCGGGCGAAACGTCGTCCGTCGATGAGGGCCACGATGGCCACCGTGGCCAGCACGGTGACAAGGAAGTCGAAACGAAACCATCCAAGCACCGCGAGGGGCATCACGGTGGCGTTCCAGAAGTGAGTGATGCGAGTTCGATACTCGGGCCATGCGGACCGCAACACGACGAGCGATGTGTATTCACAACCGACCATGAAGCTGACGAACACGGCGGGGAACCATGTGCGCGCGGTCTGTGCGGCGATGACTGGGACCAACGTGAGCGGCGGGAACTCCCACAGCCGATCGCGGTAGGGAAGGTAGCTGAGCGAGAACGGTCGGGAGCCGTCGTAGTGCACGACGTCGTGCCAGAAGAGACCGGCCGCGAAGCGCCACACGAGGTACGCGATCACCGCCCGACCAACGACCTCGAGGATGACGGTTCGCGTGGCGCCCCCGCATCGGGTGAGCACGGCGGTCAGTCCGCCGCGAGGACGGGGTTGCGGCGTCGGCCTGCGGTGATGACGATGGTCACTCCGAGAACGGCCGACAGGAGTATGACGCTCGAAATCGCGCCTGGTGAACCGTTCACCAACGGACGGTACCGAGGGGCAGGTAAGGCCCAGACTGGAGAGCGGCTAGCGAACGGTAAGGATGCGTCTTCGTATTCGACGACGCGCGCTGGCGATCGTTTCCGCAGTCAGGGAACCGACGCCGGGCCGGGTGGAGGTTCGGCGGGCAGGATCAGCGGGGCCCGAGGCGACTGGTTGAAGTCGAAGTCCGAGAGCAGGTCGCCGCCGACGAGGGCATTGAGGTCTCCTACGTCGATGCGACCACCACGTTTGCCGGTCATGGCCAGTGCGACCGCTTCACCACATGGATCAACGACGTCTCGGGAACGGTCGACGCGGCCACCGTCAAGGTACGGATCGATCGCCAAAGCCTTCACCCCACAGCCACAGGACAGCAGAGCGGCTTCGAATCCGCCTTCATGGGCGCGCTCGCCGCTCGAAGCGGGTTCGAGTAGTCGAGCGGAGTTCGCAGCGACCCGTCGCGGGTTCTGGACGAAGGTGCGAGCGCGGATCACAACAAGTGCGTGGATCAGCGGGGCCACGATCAGTTGGATGAGGCCGCGAAACGGTCCGCGTAGATGCCAGTCGATCGGCTCGTCGAGATCCGTGCGACGAAGAGCCTGGGTGTCTCGATCCGCAAGAGTTCGGCGACGACGTCCGGCACGGCCCACGAGCCGTCTGCGACCGATCGATAGCGCGCCGGCTCGCTGAGGAGCCACCACATTCCGTTGGTGAAGAGTCACGGGGCGCTCCGGTCTCCGGCCGATCCTCTCAGCTCAGAGCTCGGGGTCCCCCGGGGAAGAGTGCCCGCCGGGGGCGAGTGGTCGCCGGAGCGGCACCCGCATCATCGAGAAGTCGGCGACAGCGACCAGATGGTCATCCCCGTCGACGACCCGGCACTCGATCACGATGAGCTGGCTACCGAGCCGGACCACCTCGGCACGGGCGAACACGGCATCGGTCCGCGGTCGCCCGAGGTAGCGGACGTGCATGTCGGCGGTGACCAGCGATTCCCGTTCGGGATCGAAATCAGTGGCCCGGGCCGCGGCGAGAGCGCAGGCCAGATCCACCATCGTGGCGATCGCCCCGCCATGAAGGTTCGCGGTGAACCCGAACGCCTCGGGCCGGACCGGCATGCGGACCTCGGCCCGCACTGATCCCTGCTCGGCTGGGTCGTAGCTCAGGCCCAGCAGCTCGTGGAGCGGGATCAGCGCAGCGCCGGCCTGGCGAGCGGGGCTTGCCCCGTCGGCCGCCTCCTCGGGGAGTCGGTCGGTCGATTGCTCCGGTGCGTCGTCGGTCGAGCTCATGATGGCAACGGTAGACCGCCCGCTCCGGCTGTGACCTTGGTCGGGGCCCCAGAACGGTGAACGGTGGCCGACCTGTCAGCAGGCGACGTGGTGTTTGCGAGACCGACTTCCGGTTCTTCCAACTCTGCGGCGTGCTTCCGGCCTGCCGGGCCCAACAGCTCGACGTGCTCCAACTCGAGGGTCGGGCGTCAGCTCCGGTTGAACTGGCGAACGGCCAGTGGCACGAAGATGGCGAGAATCACGGCGATCCAGGCGAGGCTTTGCAGCACGTAGCCGGTGGTCGTGGTGTTGAACACCCCGGCCCTTTGCAGCCGGGCCGCAGCATCGGGGCCGAGCATCAGACCGCGTGCGGCATTGATGACCACGGTGACGGGCTGATGGGCCGCGAAGGCCTGGAGCCAACCCGGCATCGAGTTGACCGGCACGAAGGCCGCCGAAGCGAAGGTGAGGGGGAACATGAGGGGGAACGCCACCGCCTGGGCGGCCTCGGCGTTGGCCACCTTGAGACCGACGTTGGCCATGACCCACGACAGCGCGAACGAGAAGAACAGCACCAACAGGGCCGCCCCCACTATGGCCAGGATCGAGCCATCAGGGCGGAAGCCGACGGCGAAGCCAACGCCCAGCATGACCGCAACGACGCCGGCGTTTCGGAGGAGGTCGGCGCCGGTGCGCCCGGCGAGTACCGACATGCGGACCATGGGCAGCGACCGGAACCGTTCGATGATGCCGGTGCCCATGTCGTCGGCCAGGCCGACCGCCGTGGAGGTGGACCCGAAGACCACCGTCTGGCCGAAGATTCCCGGCATCAGGTAGTTGACATAGGACAGGCCCGGGATGTTGATGACGCCGCCGAACACGTAGCGGAACAGCAGCACGAACATGACCGGCTGGACGAACGTGAACACCAGGAGCTGTGGGACCCGGGTGTAGTGGAGGAGGTTGCGTTTGGCGAGGGCGACGGTGTCTTTGACCGCCCAGTTGAGTCGGGACCCTTCTGCCACGTCGAAGGCGACCGGCGCGATCGCGGGCGATCCGGGGCGAACGGGTTCGGTGGTGGTCATCGGGGAACTCCCTTGGCGGAAACGAGACTGTCCGTTTGAGTGGTCCCCGTCGCGAGATTGCCGTCGGCCCGGTGACCGGTCAGGGTGAGGAACACGTCGTCCAGGCTGGGCTCGCGCACCGTGAGCCCACCGACCTCGAGGCCGGCAGCGTCGATCGCCCGCAGCACGTTCATCGCGCTGCGTGCGCCCTCCGACGCAGGCGCACGCACCGTCGTCCCGTCGACCTCGGCGCCGGTCAACACGCCGGCGATTGTGCTCAGCGCCGCTTCGGCGGCGGTGCGATCCGCAAAGGAGACCTCCAGCACGGTCGCGCCCATCTGCGTCTTGAGCTCGGCCGAGGTGCCCTCGGCGATGACGTGGCCCCGGTCGATCACCGCAATACGGTCGGCGAGGACATCGGCCTCTTCGAGATATTGGGTGGTCAGCAGAAGCGTTGTCCCGTCCGCCACCAGTTTGCGGATGAGGTCCCAGAGGTCGTTGCGGCTCTGGGGGTCGAGGCCGGTGGTCGGCTCGTCGAGGAACAGGACCGGCGGGCGATGCACCAGCGAGGCGGCCAGATCGAGACGTCGGCGCATCCCGCCGGAGTACGTCTTGAGTGACCTGTCAGCGGCGTGGTCGAGCGCGAACAAGTTCAGTAGTTCGTCGGCTCGAGCGTTCACCAGCTTGGTCGGCATGTGGCAGAGCTGGCCGACCAGGCGCAAGTTCTCCCGGCCGGTGAGGATCTCGTCGACCGCCGCATACTGGCCGGCCAAGCCGATGCTGGCCCGAACCCGCTGAGTGTCCTTGACGACATCGAGCCCGAGCACCCGAGCAGTCCCGGAGTCTGGTGGGATGATCGTGGTGAGGATCCGAACGACGGTGGTCTTGCCGGCGCCATTCGGGCCGAGCAGGCCATAGACGGTGCCGGCGTCGACCTGCAGATCGACACCGTCGAGAGCCACCACGTCCCCAAAACTTTTCGAAAGACCGACGGCCTCGATCGCGTGAGCATTGGACATGCCCGACATCCTGGCCCCCATCGTTGAGAAGTGTCAAGTATTTAGGTTCATCAATCATTGTGATCCAACAAGGGTTGCTACACTGCCCCGGTGGGACTCCCCTCAGACCTCTTCGCGGCGACGGCACCACCGGGCGCCGACGAGCGAACGAGGCTGGCGACCTCAGCGTGGGGGAAGGTGGCGCGACTGTTCCTCCTCCAGAAGGAATCTCGCGACTCCATCGCCCAGGAGCTGGGTCTGATCGCTTCGGACCTCATCGCTCTGTTCCAGATGGAGCCGGGCAGCGGAGTCTCCCAGCGGGCGCTGTCCGAACACTGGTCATGTGATCCGTCATGGGTCACCCACCGGATCGACCGGCTCGAGGAGCTGGGACTCGTCGAGCGGCGCCTCTCCCCAACCGATCGTCGGGTCAAGGAGGTGTGGTTGACCCCGTCGGGCGACCGTGTTCGCAACCAGGGCATCGACGGGTTCGGGCGGCCCCCGGCCCCGCTGACCGACTTGTCGATCAAGGACCTCCGGCAACTGTCCGAGCTGCTGAACAAGCTCGACCTTCCGGAGTAACGCTCAGTGCCCGACATCGGGCCAGGCGATGTCGCCTCACCGGGCCGCTACGAACGTTCCCGCGCCCGAGTCAATGCAACAACGCCTTCCGCTCTCCCACGCTGATGCGAGGCGCGGGTGTCGTGCGGATTGCATTCTTCGCAGCGGGTGCAATGGCGTTCAGAAGAGTCATCCTGAAGGGAGCAGAACGCCGGCGGTAGCACCGCAAAAGCGTCCCAGATCGCCGATGCCATGATCGGATCTGGCGTCAAGGTCATCCTGCTCGATTCGATCGATGCCACCAACGGCGCGTCAATCGAGGCGAAGGCCAAGGCCGCCGGCATCAAGGTCATCGACTACGACCGCGTGAACCTCGGCGGAACGGCTGGCTACTACGTCTCGTTCGATAACGAGAAGGTCGGCATGTTGCAGGCCGAGACGCTCGTGTCCTGCCTCGCCGACAAAAAGGTCAGCAATCCTCAGATCATCGAGATGGACGGCGGCAAGGACGTTGACAACAACGCGGTGCTCTTCGCCAAGGGCGCTGCGTCGGTGCTGACACCTCTGGAGACCTCCGGCAAGCTCAAGGTGGTATCGAAGACGACCGTCAAGGGCTGGGACAAGAACCTGGCCGCGCCGGCGTTCACACAGGCTTTGACGGCCAACGGCGGCAAGGTCGACGGCGTGCTCGCCGCCAACGACGACATCGCCAACGAGGTCGTCACGGTTCTGAAGAACAAGGGACTGCAGGTTCCCGTGACCGGCCAGGACGCTGGAATCTCTGGCCTGCAGAACATCCTCACCGGTGACCAGTGCATGACGGTGTTCAAGGACGTCAAGAAGGAGGCCGAGGCTGCGGCGAAGCTGGCCATCGCGCTCATCAAGGGCGATGACGCCTCCTCGGCAGGCACCCTGGCGAAGTTCGATGACCCCAAGGATCCCGCCCACAACATCCAGGCGCTCCTGCTCGAGCCCAAAGTCATCACCAACAAGAACGTGCAGGACGTGGTCACCGCCGGTGCTCTGACCGCAGCCGACGTGTGCAAGGGCATCGCTGACGTGTGCACCAAAGCCGGGATCAAGTAGCAGCGCAACACGTTCGGGGTGGTCTGCGGGATCCGACCACCCCGAATGTGTGTGCAGGTCGGCAGTATCGATGAAGGGGGAGCGTTGGCCGAGCCAATTCTGCGGGTCGAGGGGCTGAACAAGTCCTTCGGGCCGGTGCACGTCCTGAATGACGTCGATTTCGCGGTCTACCCCGGTGAGGTCACTGCACTGGTCGGTGACAACGGGGCCGGGAAGTCGACGCTGGTCAAGTGTCTCGCGGGCATCCATCCGATGGACTCCGGCCAGATCTTCTGGGAGGGCGAGGCGGTGACGATCCACGACCCCCGCGCGGCCGCCGCGCTCGGCATCGAGGTCGTGTACCAGGACCTCGCTCTCGCGGACAACCTCGACATCACCCAGAACATGTTCCTGGGCCGGGAGATCTGTCGCTTCGGCTTCCTCGCCGATGCCGAGATGGAGCGGAGGGCCCGAGAGGTGCTCGCGAGCCTGTCGGTTCGCACAGTGTCCTCGGTGCGCCAAGTGGTCGCGAGTCTCTCGGGTGGCCAGCGGCAGACGGTCGCGATCGCCAAGGCGGTGCTGTGGAACGGCAAGGTGATATTTCTGGACGAGCCGACTGCGGCACTGGGCGTCGCCCAGACCAAGCAGGTCCTCGAGCTCGTCCGTCGACTCGCAGACCAGGGGCTCGGTGTGGTGCTGATCTCCCACAACATGAACGACGTGATGAACGTCGCTGACCGAGTGGCGGCCCTCTACCTCGGCCGAGTGGCGGCGGAGGTCCTCACTAAGGACAGCAGCACCACGCAGATCGTAGAGCTGATCACCGCGGGCCGAAGCGGCGACATCGGCCTGAACCCCGCCACCGTGAACGAGGAGATCTGACGTGGAATCGGATGCGACCACCGACGGGGCCTCCGGCGCCGACACCGGCTCCGAGGACCGACCGTCCCGAGCCGCAAGCTTCTCCCTCGACGCAGAGCCGAACACCATCCCCGGCGCCGCGCGGTCGTACGTCGACCGGCTCCGAAGTGGCGACCCCGGCGCGCTTCCGTCGCTGCTCGGCCTGATCCTGCTCGTCGTCATCTTCAGTCGTGTCAGCCCGCAGTTCCTCACCCTCAACAACATCGGCAATCTTCCGGGCCAGGGCGCCTACATCGCCCTGATCGCGCTCGGTCTGGTGTTCGTGCTCCTACTCGGAGAGATCGACCTGTCGGCGGGAACCACCGGCGGACTGTGCGCGGCGTACGCTGCGCAGGCACTGTTCTCCTCCGGTCTCAGACACGGGGTGTCGGGTGTCCTGTTCTGGCTCACGTTGGCGGCGATGGCGGTCGCCATCGGCTTCGGCCTGTGGGTCAGGACCTATGTCGGTCCGGCGGTGATCCTTGCTGGCATGATCGCTGTCCTCGCCGGCTTCGATCACTATGAGCTGGTCGCCCTGTTCTTCGCAGTGGCGGTCGGCGCCGCTGTGGGCACGATGGTCGGAATCCTCGTCGCCAAGGTGGGCATTCCGAGCTTCGTCGTCACCTTGGCGCTGTTCCTGGCCTGGCAGGGCATGCTGCTGTTCGTACTCGCCTCGCAGCCGGTCGCCGTGAGCCGGTATGCGCTCTGGAACGGGCTCGGCAACAAGAACATGTCGCCTGTATGGAGTTGGGTGTACGTGCTGACCGCCGTGCTCGGGTACTTCCTGTTCACCGCGACGCGCTCGCTCCGATCGCAGGCGAAGGGCTTGTCCGCGGACAGCATGACGTTGGTGGTCGGGCGTTCGAGTGTGCTGGTGATTCTCGGCATCGTCGTCGTCCTGTTCGCCAACCGCAATCGGAACCCCAATCCCGGGCCGAGAATCGAAGGCATTCCGTGGGCCGCTGTCATACCGGTCACGTTGATGATCATCTGCGCCATCGCTCTCACGAAGACACCCTGGGGGCGCCACCTGTTCGCCATCGGCGGGAACGCCGAGGCTGCCCGTCGGGCCGGTATCGACGTGATAAAGATCAAAGTCACCGCGTTCACCTTGTGCTCCTCGTTCGGAGCGCTGGGCGGCATCTTCCTGGCGTCCAACACCGGCGGCGTTCAGCTCGACCTCGGCGCCGGAAACATCCTCCTGTTCTCGGTGGCTGCCGCAGTCATCGGGGGCACTTCATTGTTCGGCGGGCGAGGCAAAGCCCGGGATGCGATCATCGGTGCGCTGGTGATCGTCATCATTCCCAACGGCATCGGTCTCAAACCGAGCCTGCCCGCGCAGTACAACAACGTGATCACCGGAGTCGTGCTGCTGCTCGCTGCCTCGGTCGATGCGCTGTCACGGCGACGCTCGGCTGCAGGACGGTAGTTGACTGCTTCGAGCGGAGGGGGCCACCACGAACTCGGACTGGATGTCGACAGATCGTCGCGTCTCGGGGTCTGACCTCGAGGTGTTCACCAGCAGCATCGTGATGCTCAGCAGTGCTTCTTCTTCTTCTTGCAGGTTGTAGTGGTGAGATCGATGGTCGTGGTCGGTGGGGCGGTGGTCGTGGGTGTCGCGGTGGTCGTGGGTGGGGCCGTCGTGGGTGGCGCCGTCGTGGGCGCGGAGGTCGTGGGTGGAACTGTCGTGGGTGCCGCCGTCGTGGACGGCGCTGTGGTCGGCGGAGTCGACGGAGTGGTGGTGGACTCGGCGTCGATGGCGCCGAGAGCTCGCCAGAGCGATGCGTCGAGTACTGCTCCGATGGTCTGCAGCGCTGTGATGGACGCGAGAGCGATGAGTGAGGTGAGCACCGCGTACTCGACGAGCGTGGACGCACGTTCGCAGCGTCGACGAGGTCGTGCTCGATGTGGTTCGGTGCTCATCCCGACAATCTCCTCGGGGTGCGGCGATGGTCACGTCGCAACCCCTATTGCCGGTTTCGGCAATAGGGGTTGCCGAGTTGAGGATTTCGACGCGCCCGAGCGATGAGTCGGCGTGAACGGACTACGCGGCTCGCCGGGAAAGGATCATCGAGACCCGCTGACGCGAGACACCCCAGAGCTGCCCGATTCGTCGGTGACTCAGGCCTTCCTGCATCGCCATGGTGAAGTACGCAACCTGGGCGCGACGACGCGCGTCCTGCACCCGCTTGATGTGGGCGTTGAACGCCGGATTGACCGTTGGGACCCCGGCAACGCTGGGGAGATCCACGGCTGCTCCCCCGAGACGGATATGTCGACGGCCGAGCTCGATCTCGTTCTCGATCTGCAGGAGGAACTTTCTCAGCTGGACCGTCTCGCTCAAGAATTCGTCCTGACGAGCCAAGACCTCTCGTCGAATCTCGTCGTGTGCCACGCGTGGGGAGCGTAGGACAACGGCGGACCATTGGGGTCGACAGGGAGGTGAGCACCTCCGTCGCCCACTCACCCGTCGGCCATCTCGCGCGTCGCCACAAGGCGGCACGTTCGTCGCCGAACAGGTCGCGTCCGGGTTGGCAGGCCGCAGTTCGGGTATCAAGTGCCTGACCGAACGAAATGGAGCATCACATGAAGAACGTATGGAAGGGTCTGGCTGTTGGAGCAGTCGTTGGCGCCGCGGTGGGAATGGTGAACGACGGACTGGCGAGCGCGGGTCAGAAGAGCGCTGAGCTCGGCCAAATGGCGATGCGCAACGCAGAGGACGCCGCCGGTCGAGCGAAAGCCAAGGTCGCTGACGCAGAAGTGGGTGACAAGATCCGCGAGGTCGCGACCAAGGCGCAGGAAAGACTTGAGGAGGTCGCCCACGACCTCAGCGAGACAGTCGGTCGGTAGCAATCAGAAGGCGGAGCGTCCATCTGTTCTGCGAAGCGTTGCTCCATGCGACCTCCCAGCCATTGAACTGCACGTCGTTGTCGAGGCCAGGGCCGAAGATCACCGCGGGACCTTCGGCCCTATCGCACGGTTTGCTGTGCGACGACGGTGCGAAGGGATCGATCCGACCTGACGACAGGAGCCGATTCGATGCATTTCAACGACCGGGTCCAGGCCGGGCGGCTCCTCGCCCAGCGACTCGGGCACCTCGGCCCCGATGTCGTCGTGCTCGGACTGCCTCGCGGAGGCATGCCGGTCGCCGCGGAGGTCGCGGCGGCGCTGCGGGCACCCCTGGACGTGATCGTGGTTCGCAAGCTGGGCGTACCGCACCAACCGGAGTTCGCCATGGGCGCAATCGGCGAGGGCGGCGTCGTGATCCTCAACGACGACGTATTGGCCGCGGCGGGCGTGACGCGTGAAGAGCTCGCCGTCGTCGAACGGGCTGAGCGGGCCGAACTCGAGCGGCGCATCGCCCGGTTCCGGGGTGGACGGTCCCGCGTCGACCTGACCGGCAAAGTTGCGCTGCTCGTCGATGACGGCATCGCCACCGGGGCCACGGCTCGTGCTGCGTGCAAGGTGGCCCGAGCCCTCGGGGCGCGCCGGGTAGTTCTGGCCACGCCCGTCGCCCCGGCAGATACCGTCCGCGAGCTCGGTGACGCCGCCGACGAGGTGGTGTGCCTCGCAACGCCCGAACACTTCCGGGCAGTGGGCCAGTGGTACCGCGACTTCACCCAGACGCCCGACGAAGTGGTCGTCGAGCTCCTCGCGGCTTCTGACGGTGCCGGGCACGCACCGGTGATCCGCGGTTCCGCTCTCGCGACCACGTTCGACGCCGACGACGACGTGACCGTGTGCATCGACGACATCGAGCTGGGTGGCCATCTCAGCGTGCCGCGGGACCCGGTCGGCCTGGTCCTGTTCGCCCACGGGAGTGGGAGCAGCCGTCACAGTCCCCGCAATCGGTTCGTGGCCGCCGAACTCAACGCCGCCGGCCTGGCCACCCTGCTCGTGGACCTCTTGACGCCGACCGAGGAGCTCGACCGCGCCAACGTGTTCGACATCGACCTCCTGGCGGATCGCCTCCTGGCCACGACTCGATGGCTCACGACCCGCCACTCCACCGCCGGCCTCCCCGTCGGGTACTTCGGCGCCAGCACCGGGGCGGGCGCCGCGCTGTGGGCGGCGGCCGACGCCGGCGCCGCGATCTCCGCCGTTGTGTCCCGGGGCGGACGCCCCGATCTCGCCGGCGATCGGCTGGCGCACGTCACCGCCGCCACGTTGCTCATCGTCGGCAGCGACGACCCCGAGGTTGCGAGGCTCAACCGCGAGGCGCTTGCGGCGATGACCTGCGAGGCGTCGTTGACGGTGGTCCCCGGCGCCAGCCACCTGTTCGAGGAACCAGGCACCCTGCAGGTCGCCGCGGTCGCGGCGCGTGACTGGTTCGTCGAGCACCTGCAGGTCCCCCGGCCTCCAGCTCCGCCCGTCCCGAGGACGTCGATCCTGGTCGACCCACCGGGCCGCAGCGGCGTACACGGCCTCGCCGAACTCGTACGGGAGTCGGCCGAGCCGCTCACGTCGATCGACCACGCGGATCTTGGACCCTTGCTGGAGCGGATCGGCGACAGCACGGTCGTGTTGCTCGGCGAAGCGAGCCACGGCACGTCGGAGTTCTACCGGCTCCGCGAGCGGATCACCCGCCAGCTCATCGTCCACCACGGTTTCGAGGTCGTCGCGGTAGAGGCCGACTGGCCCGACGCGGCGACGATCGACCGTTTCGTCTGCGGCCGCCCGGCGCGGCCCACGAACTGGGAGGCGTTCTCCCGATTCCCGACCTGGATGTGGCGGAACCGGGAGGTCGCGGAGTTCGTCGCGTGGCTCCGGCAGCACAATGCCGGACTCGAGAGTGCCGGGCTCGAGAGTCCGAAGCGCCAGGTCAGGTTCTGCGGCCTCGACATGTACAGCCTCTTTGCCTCACGGGCAGAGGTGCTGACCTATCTCGAACAGATCGACCCTGAGGCGGCAGAGGTGGCCCGCCGTCGCTACTCGTGCCTCTCGCCGTGGCAGGAGCACCCTGAGGAGTACGGCCGGGCCGTGACGACGGGCCGCTTCGCCGGGTGCGAGGAGGGGGTCATCGCCACGTTGTCCGACCTGCTCCGCCGACGACTCGAGTACGCGGTCGACCGCGGCGACGACTATCTCGACGCGACCCAGAACGCACTGGTCGTGGCGAACGCCGAGCGCTACTACCGCGCGATGTACGCCGGCTCCCGGGCGTCGTGGAACCTTCGCGACCAGCACATGTTCGAGACGCTCCAGCACGTCCGCTCCGCGCACGGGCCGCGTGCCAAGGTCGTGGTGTGGGAGCACAACTCCCACGTCGGCGACGCGTCGGCCACCGCGATGGGGGCGCGAGGCGAGCACAACGTCGGCATGTTGTGCCGCCGCGCGTACGGCGACGACGCGTACCTCGTGGGCTTCGGGACCGACCACGGAACCGTGGCCGCAGCCACCGACTGGGGCGGGCCGATGGAGGTCAAGGCGGTGCGGCCATCCCACCCCGACAGCTACGAACGGACATGCCACGACTCGGGCGTGCCGGCATTCTTCCTTCACCTCCGTGAGCCGCGGCTCGCCGAGCTTCGTCCGGAGCTGTCCGAGCCGCGCCTCGAGCGTGCGATCGGGGTCATCTACCGACCGGAGACCGAGATGCAGAGCCACTACTTCGCAGCCTGCCTCCCCGAGCAGTTCGACGAGTACATCTGGATCGACGAGACCCGGGCGATCCACCCGACCGCGTCGCACCCGGCGGCCGGCGGACTCGAGACCTTACCGTCGGGGCTCTGAACGGCGCTCCCCGCCACC
>JBBQLA010000011.1:0-13239 GCA_038327485.1 Acidimicrobiales bacterium | reverse complement strand
TCGCTGTCGCCATGGCCTTCTTCGACGAGATGCACCGCCGGCAGCGTCCAGTGCAGCGCCGCTGGTTGTCCGCAGTGGCCGCCATCGTGCTGGTCGTGGCAGGGATCAGTGCGGTGGTGTACAGATTCTCCGAGTCGAAGGACGTGACCGTCGCGTCGAACGCGGTGCAGAGCAAGATGCTCGCTCCCGACGCATCCGGGGGCGAGGGCTCGCGATCGGCCTCCGCCGATGCGGGAGTCGATTCGAGCGCTGGAGCAGGCTCCGACTCGGCTGGAGGCCAGTACGGCACGGGGAACGCTGCGGCCGCCAGCCCCGGCGACACCAAGTCGACGTCCGAGAGCGCCCCGCGCAGCGCGGTCACCGACACGATCTTGCCGATGCTCGGCTCGTTCGAGACGGTGGACCAACTGATCGCCGGCATCTCGGCGGTTCAGCGGGCTGCTTCGGTCACCCCCGGGGCCTCGACATCGTGCTCCTCGACCCAGGCACCTTCCGATCTGGCCGTCGGGGTCGCAATGGTCGGCAACGACCCGGTCACGGTCTATTCGAGGCCCGGAGACGGGAAGCTGACCGTGCTGCTGACGTCGGATTGCCGACCGCTGTCCTGAAGCATCCCGTCGGGAGCGGGCGCTGGCCTAGAATCACTCGGATGTCTCAGACCAGCACGAGCACCCCGGCACCCACCTCGACTGGCGCAGCAGTCGGACCCGAACCCGACTGGACCGATCAGGTCACTGATCTGATCGTCGACGTGGTGGATCGGGTTCACGACAAGACCACCGGTCCGCTGATCCAGGTCGCTCGTGCCGTCGTGTACGGCACCGTGGCCGCCATCGTCGGTGTCCTAGTGCTCGTTGTGGGCTTGATCGTGACGATCCGGCTGCTCGACCTGATTCCTGGTGACATCTGGACGGCATATGTCGGTGCGGGCGCGGTGTTCACACTCGTGGGCCTGTTCATGTGGTCCAAGCGTCACCCCGCCGCCGCCTGACCGCTGCCACCGTCCGGAAGAATAGATGAGCGACACAACTCAAGTAATCACCCCTCCCGCAGTGCACGATGTCGTCATCGTCGGATCGGGCCCGGCCGGCCTGACCGCCGCGATCTACACGGCGCGAGCCAACCTCGACCCGGTCGTACTGGAGGGTGAACCCTCGTCGACCAGCGACCAACCGGGTGGCCAGCTC
This sequence comes from Acidimicrobiales bacterium, assembly GCA_038327485.1. GTDB lineage: Bacteria > Actinomycetota > Acidimicrobiia > Acidimicrobiales > Microtrichaceae > JBBQLA01. Next base: position 12,052 of record JBBQLA010000011.1, on the reverse strand, counting down.
ATGTTGACCACGGACGTCGAGAACTTCCCCGGATTCCCAGCCGGCGTCACCGGTCCTGAATTGATGGCCAACTTCCGGTCTCAAGCGTCCCGATTCGGCGCCCAGCTGCTGACCGTTCGAGCATCAAGGGTCGACTTCTCGTCGAGGCCGTTCAGGGTGTGGGTCGGTGAGCCCGACGCCGAGCCCACCTATCTCGCTCGGACGGTGATCATCGCGACCGGTGCGCAGTCGCTCATGCTGGGTATCGAACCCGAGACACGCCTGCTGGGACACGGACTCTCGACCTGCGCCACGTGCGATGGCTTCTTCTTCCGTGACCAGGAGATCTGCGTGGTCGGCGGCGGCGACTCCGCCCTCGAAGAGGCGATGTTCCTGGCCCGATTCGCGTCGAGCGTGACCGTCATCCACCGCCGCGACACCTTGCGAGCTTCCAAGATCATGCAGGAGCGAGCGCTGTCCCACCCGAAGCTCCGCTTCCTGTGGAACGCCACGGTGGTCGACCTCGAGGGTGACACGAAGGTGACGGGCGTCGTGACCAAGGATGTCCACACCGGGGACCTCGTCACTCACCCGTTCACCGGCGTGTTCGTGGCGATCGGCCATCGGCCCAATACCTCGCTCTTCGAGGGGCAGATCGATCTCCACGACAACGGGTACATCCAGACCCAGCCCAACCGGACCGCTACCAACGTCGATGGGGTGTTCGCCTGCGGTGACGTGCAAGACGACTACTACCGCCAAGCCATCACTGCCGCCGGTAGCGGTTGTTCGGCGGCCATCGAGGCCGAGCGTTGGCTTGAGGAGCACCCCGACGCCTGAGGTACCTGACCGATGCGGTCGGGAATAGCGAACCCTGCACGCGGGTTCCTTGAACCACATCAATTCTGAGCGAGCACTTTCAACAATTCGGATCCCGAGAGGGTCCGCGGACCGGAGGTCCAATCATGGGAGACCACGTGAGTCACCTCTCCGAAGCAACGTTCGACGAGGAGATCGGCTCGTCCGACATTCCCGTCGTCGTCGACTTCTGGGCCGAATGGTGTGGCCCCTGCAAGATGATCGCCCCAGTGCTCGACGAGATCGCTGCCGAGCACGCCGGCAAGATCCGCATCGCCAAGGTCAACGTCGACGAACACCCCGGGCTCGCCCGCCGATTCGACGTGATGAGCATCCCCATGCTGGTCGTCTTCGACCAGGGCGAGGCCAAGGCCAAGCTGATCGGCGCCAAGGGTAAGGGCCAACTGCTCGAGGATCTCGCCGAGTTCCTGTAGACACCAATTCGGTCGACCGGCCCGGATCGGCCTGCCCCAACCGGCCCGGCCGAACGTACACTGGGCCATCATCTCCTCAGCTCTCCCCTTGAAGGTCGGCGCGCGGGGTCCCGCTGTGTGGGACCTGTCGTCGCGACTGGTCGCCATCGACCTCCTGAACGACCCCACCGACTCTTTCGACTCAGCGGTCCGAGACGCAGTGCTCCAATTTCAGCAGAGCCGACGCCTCCACGATGACGGGGTGTGTGATGCCAACACCTGGGAATCGCTGGTGGAGGCCGGCTTCCAGCTCGGCGACCGACTCATCTTCCTCACGGGTCCAATGATTCGCGGTGACGATGTCGCCGACCTCCAGGTTCGCCTGGGCAGCCTCGGATTCGACGCCGGCCGCGTCGACGGCATCTTCGGCCCGGCGACCGAGTTCGCCGTCTCTGACTTCCAGCAGAACGTCGGACTGGTCCCCGATCGAGTGTGCGGGCCCGAGACGGTGGCCATGCTGCGCCGACTCAAACATCGAACCGGCACCACGACGGTTGCCGGCGTCCGCGAGCGCCGCTCGCTGAAGCGACGGGCGGCCGAGCTGGGCACCGTGAGGGTCGCTCTGGTCCACGATGGCAGTGCACATCAGATCATCGGGATCGCCGGCACCGATCTGCGACGCCTTGGCGCCCAGGTCGCAGTGCTCGCCGCCCCGACCTGGCGTGAGATGGCGATCGAGGTGAACGCGTTCGCCACCGATCTCTGCGTGGCGATCGAGCTCACCGACGACGTGTGCTGCGAAGCCGCCTACTTCGAGACCACCGGCTACAGCTCCAGCGGTGGTCGGCTGCTGGCCGACCTCGTCGTTCGGGAGTTGCCGACCACTCCGGCTTGGCCCTTGGGGCGCCTCGTGGGAATGAGCCTGCCCATCTTGCGTGAGACCAAGCCGCCGACCGTGGCACTTCGATTGGGCCCCATCACCGAGGTCAACGCCCAGCGAACGCTCATCGCGTCGGCGATCGCCACCGGGGTCCTGTGCTGGTTGGAGGCGATCTCAACCATCGACCTCACCTCGCCGACCCTTCAGGTGTAGCTCAGGTTTCTTTCCTCACAGATTGTGGAGAACCCTGTGGATGACCCTCAGGTGCCGATGACCCTATAGATGCGCTCGAGGTCTTCGAGGTTGGCGAAATCGATGACCACACGCCCTCGCTTGGCGCCCATCTGTACCGCAACCTTGGTATCGAGACGGTCCGACAGCAGCGATTCCAGCTCCATCAACCCCGGCGGCCGAAGACGCGGCGGCTTCGGACGATCGGGTGCGGGATCAAGATCTGCGGCCAGTTCCTCGCGCTCACGTACTGCCTGCTCCACGTCTCGGACGGTGAGCTCTTCGGCCACCACCCGCTTTGCCAGGCCTTCCTGAAACGCCCGATCGGGCGTGGCCAGAATTGCTTTGGCGTGACCCAAGGTGATTCTGCCGTCGCGCACCAACTTCTGCACGGCCGGGGGGAGCTGAAACAGGCGAAGCAAATTGGCCACCGAGGAGCGGCTCTTGCCGACGCGGGAGGACAACTGCTCCTGAGTCATGTTGAAGTCTTCGATGAGCTGTTGGTAGGCCGCGGCCTCCTCCATCGGATTGAGGTCCTGGCGATGGAGATTCTCGACCAGCGCCTGCTCGAGAGAATTGACGTCTTCGACATCCTTGATGACTGCCGGGATCGTCGCGAGTCCGGCGCGCTTGGCCGCCCGCCAACGACGCTCTCCAGCGATCAGCTCGTACTGGTCCCCCACCTGCCGCACCAGGATCGGCTGGAGCACACCCAGCGTGCGCACTGATTCGGTGAGTGACGTCAGCGATTCCTCGTCGAACTGAGCCCGAGGCTGGTACCGGTTCGCAATCACGCGTCCGATCGAGATCTCCTGGAGGCCGTGACCAGGCGAGACCACCACACCGCCCTCGGTCGGTATCAGCGACTCAAGGCCCTTTCCTAGACCGCTACGCCGAGCCATGGTGAACCTCCCGTGCCAGTTCCCGGTATGCCACTGCTCCGGTCGAGCTGCTGTCGAACACTGTGATTGGTTGACCGTACGAGGGAGCCTCGGAGAGTCTAATGTTGCGAGGAATGACGTTACGACAGACCCGGTCACCGAAGTGTTCTCGAACCTCCGTGGCGACCTGTTCACCCAGCTTCGTCCGGCCGTCGTACATGACCAGCACGATCAGGCTGAGTTCCAGCGGCGGGTTCAGGTTGCGCTGCACCAGGTTCACATTACGCAGAAGCTGTCCGAGACCCTCGAGGGCGTAGTACTCGCACTGAACCGGCACCAGCACCTCACTGGCTGCCGCCAGGGCGTTGACCGTGAGGAGCCCGAGCGACGGGGGACAGTCGATGATGATGTAGTCGTAGTCGTCGCGGACCTGATCGATGGCGTGGCGCAGCCGCGTCTCGCGACTCATCACCGACACGAGTTCGATCTCGGCACCGGCCAGATCGAGGCTGGCCGGGCACAGGAAGAGGTTCAGCACCGCCGTCGACTCGATCGCATCGTCGAGGTCAACGTCGTTCAAGAGCACGTCATAGATGGAGTGTTCGAGATCTCGGGCCACGATGCCGAGGCCGGTTGTAGCGTTGCCCTGAGGATCGAGATCGATGACCAACACGCGGTGGTCCTGCTCGGCCAGGGCCGCACTCAAGTTGACTGTCGTCGTTGTCTTACCGACGCCACCCTTCTGATTGGCGATCGCGATCACTCGAGGCAGGGGACGCAACGCCCGAGCGGGAGGCGACGGCACTGGAGTTGTCTTCGGTGGCGTGACATTCGCCCCGGCCGAGATGTCCTCACCCGGCGCTTCGGGGGAGTCGGCGCTCACCACCTCGCTGGGCGGGTTCTGGGGCGGGTCGCTCGGTGACACGTTCACCGGGGCCGCCGGCCCCGGCTGTGGTGGCGTCGACCTGGGCTCGGTCTCGAAGGAGGTGAACTCGGCCACGGTCACACCGTCGGGGGGAGCGACCTGTTGTGGGGGTTCGACGAAAGGCGACGGTGTCGTCGCGTCGTCAGTGGATGAGGCGTCCTCGGGACGTTCCTCGTGGGGTGCCTGAGCGTCACTCACGAACGTGGGTCTCCATTCAGGAGGTGGGATGGGCCAACGATGCGAGGGCCGAGAGGCGGCTTCATCCTCGTCTCGACGTATTGACGGGTCAAGCACTCGCTACCGGGACTGGACTCCACCCAACCGCTCGAGGTCTGTTTCGAGACGACTGTTTCGAGGTGATTGTTCCACGTGGAACTGTCAGAACAGGGGACGCTTGCTCGGCCGACCAACGACGCGGGGAAACCGTTGAGGACAGAGGCTACTCGCGCGCAGCGCCTGAAGATGGACCATCCCGGTCGTGGACACCGGTCCCAGCTCGAGGCCCAACTCGAGGAGTCCATCCGCGGGCCATCGGGAATCCTGTTCGGCATCAGGCGGTTCGCTCACCCAGAGCGCTCCGCCCTGCCGAAGAAATCCCACACCGCACTCCGCAGTGACTGCCGGAGCGCCGAAACTCCTGGCCACCACCACGTCGAAAGTGGCTCGAAGGCCGGGTTCGTGGGCCAAGGTCTCGGCCCGCCCGCACACCACCTGAACCTCCGAGCGGTCCAGCCAAACGACCGCTGCCGCCAGGAAGTTGCACCTTTTCACCTGGCTGTCCAGCAGAGTCAACGCCAGGTCAGGGCGATCGTGGGCCAGGACCAACCCTGGGAGCCCACCGCCCGAACCCAGGTCAAGGACGCGATCGTCCGGGCCGAGCACATTGAGCCAAGCCCGGGCGTGGGTGATCTGCGGCTCGATGTCACCAGGTCCGAGAAACCCCAGCGCCTTGGAGCGCTCGAGCACTTCTTCCAGACTGACTGTCACTTGAATCTCCTGTCATGGCCTGGACGCGAAAGATGCCCCACCTGCAGGCGGGGCATCTTGTCACGAACCAACTGGTTCGACAGAGATCAGGCGGTGACGCCCGGCAGGGTCAGCCAGCGGACAGGACCACGTAGCGGTCGGGATCCTCACCCTGCGATGAGGTCACTACACCGTCGATGTCGTTGACTGCGTCATGGATCGTCTTCCGATCGATCGAACCCATCACCTCGAAGGCATGCGCCTTGCCGCTGTCGGTGACCTGTTTGGCGATCTCGCGAGTGAATGCTTCGAGCGCCACTCGGCGATCAGCGCGATAGCCGCCGACGTCGACCTTCAAGCGCGGGGCGGAGCCGCCCTTTGCTTCCTTCTGGAGGAACGTCCGTGACAACTCCTGGATGGCGTCGATGACCCCGCCGGCGGGGCCAATGAGCGCTCCGAGCTGTGACCCGACCAACGCCGCCTCGAGATCGCCCTCGTCGTTGGCAGTGATCGTCACCTCGGCCGGGAGCGACGCCGAGGCGGCGATACCCACCAGAAACTCTCGAAGTGGTTCGATGAACGGCGCGGGATCAACCGGCTCGCGGTCCTGCGTGCGGGGCTCACGCGGCGGTCGTGGAGCTCGCTCGCGTTCCACCTTCGGCTTGATCGGTGCGGCATCGGCAACAGCTTCCGCCGGTGCTTCAGAGCCAGGGGCGGCAGTGGTGCCACTGCCGGCTCCCGACGACTTGCGCTTCGGGGCGCGGCGACGCTCGTCCTTACCACGCGGAGACTTCGGCATGATTCGGGCACGCACCCGAGCTGCTCCACGAGATCTTCCGAACAAGCCTGCCTTCGGCTCCTCGAGGACTTCGAACTCGGCTTCGTCCTCGTCGACCCCAAGTTGATCCAGCAGGTAGTCCTTGGCTTCTTCGATCGTCTTCATTGTCGTCTCAACCCATTCCATCTGGGCTCCTCTCTCATCTGCCAATGACCGATGGTGCGGTCACAGGCTGCTCGGTTGTGTTGTGTCTGAATCAGTTGTCGCCGGGACGGCGAGGTGTTGAACCGCCGGACTGGCGGGGAGCGCCGGACTTCCGGCCCTGTTGCGGGCCGCTGGCCTTCTTCTGCGCTGCTTGGCTCTTGGGACTCGACCCGGCTCGCTTCTCGGGATCTCCACTGATCTCCTTGGCGGGTGTGGCCTTCGCTCCATTCGATTTGGATCCATTTGACTTGGAGTCATTGGAGGACGATCCGTTCGTCGACCCCGGCGGCACGTCCTTGACCTTCGCCTCGACCACTGCGGGGGCGTTGTCACCGAAGAACTTCTTGGTGATGTAGCCCTGGGTGCCGATCCGGCAGACACCCTGGATGAAGTAGTACAGCCCGAGGCCGGCGGGGAACGCGAAGCTGAACACCGGGAGCATGAACGGCAGGAACTTCATGATGGCCTGCTGCTGGGGGTTGGTGTTCTGGCCCGTGGTGCGACCCTGGATCTGGCGGTTCTGGAAGATCTGGCTCACCAGCAACGCAATCATCAACACTGCGAAGGGGATGAACGTGACGATGCCGAGCTTGAGCCCCTGACTGGGGCTGAGCGACAGATCCATCCCCAGGAAGTTCATCTTGGTGCGGCCGGCGAGTGACTCGTAGAGCTTGGTGGTCTTGGAGAGGTGGAGTGGTTCGAACGGCTGATCGACGAGGCGCCAGCGGGTCGGGACGACTCCGGCTTTGATCTGGCCGGCGATGTGACCGACGCCCGACGCCCCGCCGCCCTTGCGCTCGGTCAGGCCGCGAAGTACCCGGTACAAGATCAGGAACACTGGCATCTGGGCGACGACTGGGATGCACCCGCTCAGCGGATTGATGTTGTTCTCCCGGTAGAACGTCATCATCTCGGTGTTCAGGCGCTCGCGGTCACCTTTGTACTGTTCTTGCAGCTTCTTGAGTTGGGGTTGCATCCGCTGCATCTGCAGCATTGACCGGGTGCTCTTGAGGGTGAGCGGCGTGATGACCAACATCACGGTCACGGTGAGCAGGATGATGGCGACGCCATAGGAGGGGATGAGGCTGTAGAACCACGCCAGAATCCCGGAAACGAACTCGAAGAAGCCTTCGAACATTGACATGGTCAGGTCCTCTCGCCGCTGGCGATCGTCTGGTGGGGGGGAACCGGGTCGTAACCGAACCCGCCCCAGGGATGGCACCGGCACAGTCGTCTGGTGGCGAGCCAGCCACCCTTGACCGCGCCATGGGCCTCGAATGCCTCAACCGCATATTGAGAGCAACTTGGATCGAAACGACAGGGTGACGGCCGGCCGGCCGCCAAGTACTGATAACCGCGAATCAACGCCCGAAATGACCGTGCCACTGGGCCGATCTCAGGTGCGGGTACCCCGATCGGCGATGGTTCGGTCCCGAGTGTCGTGCTCATGGTGATGCCCCCGGCAGTCCGCTCAGCAACTCGAGGAGGTGCCGACGGAGCACCTGAGACGTTGGAACATCACCAGATGATCGAAAAGACACGAGATACCAGCCCGGGACCAGTTCTCCGATCCGTTCCAATTGATCAAAGATCGCCTTCAGGCGACGCCGGACCAGATGGCGCTTCACCGATGATCCGGCAGAGGTCGGAATAGCGAACGCCACGAGACTCGGCGGGCTGACGGGGCGGAGCGCGGTCATCGACAGAGGGCCACTTCGAGAACGGGCGCCATCTGCTCTCAGCCGTTCGAAATCACGGCGTCGGGAGAGAGCCTGTGTCACGCACTGAGGCGCTGACGCCCCTTGAGGCGACGCGACCGAAGGACCTTGCGACCCGCTCGGTCCGCCATACGTGAACGGAACCCGTGCTTGTGGGCACGGCGACGGTTGTTGGGCTGAAAGGTCCTCTTCAACGAACTACTCCTCGACGACGGCTGAACGAGCCGAGACATCTCGGACGCGAACGACGTGAAGGCTAATTCTGGGCGCGCCGTGAGGCAATTCGGCGTCGGGTCAGCCGATCACGTCGGTCAGCCCCGGCTGGTGTGATCATCTTGAGACGCCTGTGGAAAACCTGCAACCTGGTCACTAGGGTCACCGGCGGCGGCCGAAGGTGGGTTGGAAGCGGGAAGAACACTCGTGGACGAGAAGTGAAGCAGGCACGAGTGGGACCAGAGCCCACTCGGCGTGGTTCAGCCCTCACTCAACCGTCTCATCTTGTCCACACCTTGTGGATGGAGCTGTGGAAGGAAGGTGTGGGCCCATGACGGTGCAGAACGATGCCGCCATCTTGTGGGCGGCCGCGGCGGAAATCCTGGAAGAGACCGTGTCGTCGGCAGTGTGGGCCGCCACGTTCAGCGAGGTCGGCGGGCTCTACCTCGACGACAACTGTCTCACCATCACCGTTCCGACCGCCTTCATTCGTGACCGGATCGACCAGCGCTACCGAGAACTCGTGGTCGCGACGCTGGCCGATGTGCACCACAGCACCTTGGCGCTCGAGATCCGAGTCGACCAGTCCACCCACGCCGAGGAGATCGAGGATTCCCTCTCGGACCTGACCCGAGAGAACATCGGTACGCCCCTCCCGGCCACTGCGACCAAGGCCGAGCTCACGTCGCCGCTGGGCGAGCGTCCAGCCCACTCCAATGTGAAGTACTCCTTCGACACGTTCGTGACCGGGCCGTCGAACCGATTCGCCCAGGCCGCGGCGTTATCGGTCGCTGAGACGCCGGCCCGGTCGTACAACCCACTGTTCATCTACGGGGCCGCAGGATTGGGCAAGACCCACCTCCTGCAAGCCATCGCTCAATACGTCGGCGAGAACTACCCGACCTACCACGTCCGCTACATCTCCACCGAGACACTCCTCAACGAGTTCATCGACGCCATCCGCAACAACGCGCAGCTCGAGTTCAAGCGTCGATACCGCGAGATCGACGTGCTACTGGTCGATGACGTGCAGTTCATGGAAGGCCGCGAACAGCTCCAGGAGGAGTTCTTCCACACCTTCAACACGCTGCATGAGGCCAACCGGCAGATCGTCCTCAGCTCAGATCGCTCGCCTGACGCAGTGGCAACGCTGGAGGATCGTCTCCGTTCCCGTTTCAAGATGGGCCTGGTGACCGACATCCAGCCCCCCGACTTCGAGACCCGCCTGGCCATCCTGCGCAAGAAGGCCGCCCAGTCGAACGCGCTGATCTCCAACGCCGTACTCGAGTTCATCGTGACCCACATCACCAACAACATCCGTGAGCTCGAAGGCGCTCTCAACCGCGTCACCGCTTACGCCGCCCTGAATCGCAAGGACGTCACCATCACCGACGCCGAGTGGATCCTGGCCGACATCATCGCTGACAAGCAGCCCCGCAAGATCACGCCGCAACTCATCATGGAGTCGACGGCGGAGAAGTACGGGTTCGAGATCGACGACCTCAAGGCCAAGGACCGACGGCGGCCGCTCGTGATCGCTCGCCAGGTGGGCATGTACCTGTTCCGTGAGCTGACCGACCTGAGCTACCCCCAGATCGCCAAGGAGTTCGGTGGCCGCGACCACACGACAGTCATTCACGCCTACGACAAGATCAGCGCCTTGATGAAGGAACGACAGGCCATCTACGACGACGTCCAGTCGCTCATCAAGATCATCAAATCGGGCTGATCGTGACCTCGACGACCGACGGGAGGCTGTGGAGAGAGCGGGGGAGAAGCCATGAATTCACGGTGGACAACCGCACTTCCTCCCCAGACACGCGTGAAACTCCGTCGTTGTCGTGTGGATGGTTGTGGACGATCGGTGGAAGCCACGACCCAGACGCCGCAAGGGTCCGACTAGGTTGTCCCCAATCCACAGGCCCTACTACTACCGCTACTGGTAGTTGACATATCTGGCAGAAAGAGGGCGCGCGTCGTGAAGTTCGGATGTGAGCGAGAGGTTCTCGGCGAGGCATTGTCCTCGGCGGGTCGAGCAGTCAGCGGCCGCGGTGGCCCACTTCCCGTTCTCGCAGGGCTCCGGCTCAGCCTGGTCGGCAACACCCTCGAGATCACCGGGAGTGACCTGGACCTGACGATCTCGGTGACCATCGCTGTCGATGGTCGCGAAGACGGCAAGACGATCATTCCAGCGAAGCTTGCCGTCGACATCGTGCGGTCGTTCTCAGACGGTCGTGTCGACATCTCGACCGACGGTGGCCAGGCGGCAATCAGCTGCGGACGATCCGACTTCACAGTGCAGCTCATGGCGGCCGAGGAGTGGCCGCAGCTGTCCGAGCCGTCGGGCGAGTCGTTCACAGTGTCGGCCACCGAGCTGAGCGATGGCCTGTCGCAGGTGGTCAAGGCGGCGTCGAAGGACGACTCGCGTCCGATCCTGACCGGGGTGCTGCTGGCGGCGGAGGCGGGTGGGCTCCGAATGGTTTCCACCGACTCGTATCGCCTTGCCATGCGCGACCTTCCTGGAACGTCGGTGTTGGCCGAGGGCAAGCACGTGCTGGTGCCGTCGCGAGCGCTGATCGAGACGTCGCGAATCATCGCCGGCCAGACCGACATCACCCTGATCCTGGGGGAGCACGACGTGTCGTTCGTGACCTCGTCGTCGCGGCTCACCACTCGTCTCATCGAGGGTGAGTTCCCCAACTACCGGGGCCTCATCCCCACGTCGCAGCCCAACCGCCTCATGGTGAGCCGTGCTGCCCTCATCGACGCAGTCCGTCGGGTTCGTCTGATGGCTCGTGAAGCCACCCCGATCCGTCTCACTCTCGGCTCCGACACGCTTGACCTCCGTGCCACCACCCAAGATGTGGGCGAGGCCCACGAATCGCTCGACGCCAAGTACGAGGGAGTCGAGATGACCGTGGCATTCAATCCCGAATATCTGCTCGACGGGCTCGAGGTGACTCCGGGTGACGAGGTGACCCTCGAGACGGTCGATGCGCTGAAACCGGCCTTGTTGCGCTCCGGTGACAACACCGATTTCCTCTATCTCCTGATGCCGGTCCGGGTCTCCTGACCCGCGCCGGCTGACCTCGGATCACCGACGGAATGCGGCTGGATCGGTTCTGGGTCGAGGACTTTCGCGCCTACGAGCACGGGGCGGTCGAGTTGGCGCCGAGCATCACCGTCATCGTCGGGCCCAACGGAGCCGGCAAGACCAGTCTGCTGGAAGCGATCGGCGTGTTGGCCAGGTGGGAATCGTTCCGAGGAGTGCCGAACGAGGTGATGATTCGAACGGGGGCGGCGGCCGCGGTGGTTCGTGGCGAGGCGGTGCGTGACGGCCGCGACCTGCTGGTGGAGATCGAGCTTCCCGACCGGGGACGCAGTCGTGCCCAGGTGAATCGCCAACGCATCTCACGACGGAGCGACCTCGGCGACGGCCTCGTGATCAGCGTGTTCGCGCCCGACGACCTCGATCTCGTCAAGGGGGGCCCGTCGGTTCGCCGCGGGTTCCTCGACGAGACGTTGGCATCACTGCACCCACGACACGACGTGGTGAGGTCAGACTTCGAGCGTGCGCTGAAGCAACGCAACGCCCTGCTCAAACAACTCGGCGGCCGGCTGAACACCGAGGCAGCGCTGACACTCGATGTGTGGGACCAGCGCGTGGCGGTCGCCGGCGACCAACTGGGCGTTTTGCGCGAGCAGGTGGTGACCGACCTGGGACCGGTCGTCGGTGCCGCCTACGACGAGTTGTCAGGTGTGAGCTCAGAGGTCCGCCTGTCGCTGGTGGCTCCGTGGCGCGAGTTCGGGTTGGCCGCGGCGCTGGCGGCCGGTCGGGACCAGGATGTTCGACGTGGCCTGTCGTTGATCGGGCCGCACCGCGATGACATCGAGATCGCTCTGGGAGGGCTCCCGTCGCGCACCCACGCCAGCCAGGGGGAGCAACGCTGTCTGGCGTTGAGCGTGCGGTTGGCGGCACATCGACACCTCACGAGCGCTCTCGGCG
>JBBQLA010000010.1:0-13359 GCA_038327485.1 Acidimicrobiales bacterium | reverse complement strand
TGGATCCACCACGCCAGTCCCAAGCCGTGGTGGAAATACCTGCTGCGGGGCGACTTCATCCTGAAGGACGCCGGCCTGGTGGCCGCGCTGGTCGACGCCAAGATTCCTTATCGGGTGGTGACCGGCGGCAAGGTCGAGAAGCTCCGCGACGAAGCGATCGTGTACTCGATCTTCGAGTACAACCCCTTCCGTCGTCAGGACTACTCCGCCGGACTCGTCGAGGCGCTTCGGGCCATCGAGGCCCGGGGCAACACGCTGTACCCGTCCGCTGACGAGGCGGAGTGGTGGGAGAACAAGGTGTTCATGCACCGCCGCTTCGACGAGCTCGAGGTGCGTTGTCCGGCAACGGTGCTCGACCGCGTCGCCGAGGACCTGCACGTCGAGAAGTTCGACTTCCCGCTCCTGGTCAAGGAGCCGCACTCGCAGGGATCGGCCGGCCTCCACAAGGTCGACAGCGCGGAGGCGTTGCGTCGTCTCCGTGCAGAGTTCCGTGCCGAGGGTGAGCCCGAGGTGCTCATCCAGGAGTTGCTCGACATGAGTCGAGATCTGCGGGTGACGATGGTCGGTGACCGTATCGTTCACCACTACTTCCGTATCAACACCACCGAGGAGTGGCAGCCCACGTCGACTCGTCGGGGCAGCCTCGTCGACTTCGAGACGTTCCCCGAGAAGTGGCGCGATCACATCGTGGAGGTGTTCGGTCGGCTCGGGATGCGGACGGGAGCGTTCGACATCTGTTGGCAGGGAGACGACCTCGACACCGAGCCGATCTTTCTCGAGGTGAGTCCGGCCTACACACCCAACCCACCACCTTCGGCGCCCTTTTCCGACCAGCCGTACTACGCGTTCAAAAAGCAGCTGACCGGACCCGACTCGTTCGGCACAGCGTTCGTTCGCACGGTGTTCGAGATCCAGCGGCTCGTCGTCGCCGAATGGGGCATCGCCCAGCGCTGACCCTCGCCCTTGGTTCGCGGGCTGTTTTGACCCCCGACGGGGGTCAAACGAGCCCGAGCCCAGCGATGCGCCGTTCGAGGAAGCGACGTTCAGCCGAGTTGGTGGTGAAGGCGAGCGCGGCGAGATACGCCTCGCGGGCGTCGGGGAAGCGATCGAGGCGCCGCAGCAGGTCGGCCCGGGTGGCGTGGAACGATTGGTACCCGCCGAGGTCGAGCTGCTCGACGAGTTCGAGCGCCACGGCCGGCCCGTCGAGCTCGGCAATCGCAATCGCCCTGTTCAGGGCCACGATCGGGCTGGGCGTCAGGGTGAGGAGCTGGTCGTAGAGCTGGGCGATCTGTCCCAGTCGGTCTCGACTGCGGACGAGGCGTCGCTGTGGACGGCGTTGATGGCCGCCTGGATCTGGTACGGACCGGGGTGATTGCGGCGCAGACAACGACGCACCAGTGCGTGACCCTCATCGACCAACTGGCGGTTCCACTGTCCGCGATCCTGCTCGGCGAGGAGCACGATCGAGCCGTCGGCGTTGGTGCGAGCAACTCGCCGTGCATCGATCAGGAGCAGCAACGCCAGGAGACCCCACGCCTCGGGCTCGTCGGGCATGAGTTCCACGAGGAGTCGGGCACTCCGGATGGCCTCGTCGCACAGGTCGTCCCTGGTGAGCGACTCGCCCTGCGAGGCGACGTAGCCCTCGTTGAAGATGAGATAGATGACCGCGAGGACGGCACCGAGGCGATCCGGCAACCCTGCGTCGGTGGGCACGCGGTAGGGAATGTTGGCGTCGCGGATCTTCCGTTTCGCCCGCACGATGCGCTGAGCCATGGTGGCCTCGGGTACCAGGAACGAACGGGCGATCTCGGAGGTCTGCAGGCCGCCCAACAGCCGCAGGGTCAGGGCGACCCGGGCTTCGGGGGCCAACGCCGGGTGGCAGCAGGTGAAGATCAGTCGAAGCCGATCGTCGGTGACGGAGCTGTCGATCACGGGCTCGACCTCATCGGGGTCATCGGCCACGAGCGCAGCCGCCTGGGTCTGGCGTTCATCACGGGTGGACTCCCGGCGAAGTCGATCAACGGCGCTATTGCGAGCGGTGGTGGTGATCCATCCGCCGGGATTCGGCGGCAGGCCGGAGACCGGCCAGTGGTTCGTGGCGGCCACGAATGCCTCCTGGACCGCCTCCTCGGCAGCATCGATGCTGCCGAAGAGGCGGACCAGCGTGGCGATGACCGTGGCGGACTCCTCACGGAAGATCCGGTCGATCGCCTCGAGTTCGACGGTCACTCGGCCTGAAACGGACGAACCTCGACGGGGCCGCCACAAGCACGTGAGCCCTCTTCGGCCAGCTTCAGCGCGGCATCGAGGTCCTCGGCCAAGACGACCCAGAATCCGCCGAGCTGCTCCTTCGACTCGGGGAACGGGCCGTCGGTGACGAGCGTGTCACCGGAGCTGCTGGCGCGGACCACCGTGGCAATGTCGGGCGGGAACAGGCCGCCGCCGAACACCCAAGCGCCGGTGTCCTGCAGCTTCTGGTTGAACGCGTTGACCTGGGCGTAGGCGACCTCCATGTCGCCCTCGGGCGTGGCGGGGGTGCCGTCGACGTAGTGGACGGAGAGTAGGTACTGGTTCATGGCGGGTCCTCTCGATGTGGGTCGGCATCGGTACCGACCCTCACCTCTACTACGAATGGCCTGGGCGCAGATCGACAGCTCGCCGAAGACTTCTTCGCGAGTCCGAGGGGCTTCAGGCGGGCGGCGCTTGAAGTCCTCGGGCGGTGAACGGTCGGTGCACGGTGAAGCCAAGCCGTTCGTACAACGCGATCGCGGTGGGGTTGTCCTGGCGCACGTGCAGGATCGGCTGCTTGTGCTCGGCCTCGATCGTGGCGATCAGATCCGCCATCAGGATCGAGGCCAAGCCCTGCCCGCGAGCGGCCGGGTCGGTGCACACGGCACTGATCTCGACATAGTCCTCGAGTCGCATGCGTTGGCCGGCCAGTGCCACCAGCTCGGCCTCGGCGCGCACACCGATGTAGCGGCCCAGCTCGATGGTTCGCCGTTCGAACGGCCCGGGTTCGGTTGCCGCCACCAACGCCGCCATGTCGGCGACGTCATCGTCGCCCAACTCGCGGACCCGCCAATCGACGGCATGGGCCGGACCGGGTATCGATTTCACCATCTGGAAGCCGGCAGTCGTCCCGAGCAGGGTCCAATCGTCCGGTGGGTCGAACTTCTCGATCAAAACGACGGCGGTCCCGCCTGGCCCCACGAGCTGCGCCATGGCGTCCCAGTGGTCGGGCGACGGCTCCAGCGACGAGAACGCGCCGAAGATGGACACGTCCGGATCGAACCGCGCGGCGAGATCGTTCTGCTCGGCGAAGCGGGCGTTCGGTCCGGTCAACGTCGACCAGACCGGATTCAGCAATGCAATGGTGTCCGCCATGAGCGAATTCTGCCGGGTTCGATCGCTGCAAGCGCGAAGATTTCGCCATGCGCTACGGGATCAAGACGGCCAACCAGCTCACCACCTACTCGGCAATGTTGGAGGTGTGGCGCGCCGCTGACGAGATCGATGTGTTCGAGTCGGCCTGGAACTTCGATCACTTCGAGCCGATCCTGGGCAATCCACGCGACGGCGACGCACTCGAAGGCTGGACCACCCTGGCAGCGCTCGCGCAGGCGACCTCGCGCATCCGCATCGGCTGCATGGTCACGGCCATCCCGGCGCGGCATCCGGCTGTGCTGGCGAAGATGGCCGCGACCGTCGACCACATCTCGAACGGCCGACTCGAGCTCGGGTTGGGCGCCGGGTGGAACCAGCCCGAGTTCGACGCCTTCGGCATCGACCTGCCGCCGTTGCAGGAGCGCTTCGACCGCTTCGACGAAGCCTGCGAGGTCATCATCGGCATGTTGACCGAGCCAGTCCTCAACTACGCCGGCAAGTACTTCCAGATCACCGACTCAGCAGCGGAACCCAAGGGCATCCAGCGGCCGCACCCGCCCATCACCATCGGTGGTGACGGCCCCAAGCGCACGCTGCGCGCCGTGGCCCGATACGCCCAGAAGTGGAACACCCCCTTCACCGATGCCGCCGCGTTGGCCAGCAACATCGAGATCCTGCATGCCCATTGCGAGGACATCGGGCGCGATCCGGCCGAGATCACCATCACGGCCCAGGCCATCCACGACCCGGTCGCCGGACCCAACGCGACCGCCGACGCGTGTGCCGAGCTGGGGGAGGCCGGCTGCGAGCTGGTGGTCATCTACCTGCCCCACACCCATCACACCGCTGCCGAGCTCGAACGGGTGGCCGACGCCCTGTCGTAGTCGATGGAGATCGTGGTGGCGTGGCCTCACCTGCCAGCTGAGGATCCCGTCCGCCGCTACGGTTCGAGACATGGCCGATGGAAGCGATGCCGCGGACATCACGATCTACGACGCAGCCGGTGGTCTGGCGTTTTTTGCCGGCCTGGTCGACTCCTTCTACCGTCACGTCGCCGCCGACGAGGTGCTGCTGTCGCTCTACCCCGATCCGGTCGATCTCGGTCCGGCGCGACGGCGACTCACGTTGTTCCTGGTGCAGTACTGGGGTGGCCCGACCACCTACTCCGACGAGCGTGGTCATCCTCGCTTGCGGATGCGCCACGCACCCTTCCCCGTTGATGCCGAAGCCCGCGACCGGTGGCTGAAGGCCATGACCGCCGCGCTCGACGAGATGGCTCCGCCGCCCGTTCTCCGAGAACGATTCGACGCCTATTTCGAGATGTCGGCGTCGGCCATGCAGAACATCTCCGACTGAGGACGGATCACCAGATGTACCGCGAGCACCACATCCTCACGACCCGGCTCGCACGGGTTCGTCGCCAGCTGATCCGGCCCCACATGTGGTCCGACGCGGTGTCGTTCGAGGCGAGCGCCTGGCAGGTTCCCAACGAGATCGGGGCCACCGACGGCCGCCCCGGTGAGCCGGTGCCGGTGGCCGAGGCCCTGGCCGCGACCTACACGCCGATCGCCGCCGGTGACCCGTGGGGCCCGCCGTGGGCGACGACGTGGTTCCGGTTTCGAGTGGTGGTTCCGCCCGAGCACGACGGTCGTCCAGTGGATCTGCTGGGCGACCTGGGATTCACCGGGAGCCAAGCCGGTTTCCAGGCCGAAGGGCTGATCTGGGCCGACGACGGCCGCGGTGAGTGGGTGCCGGTTCGTGGCCTCCATCCTCAGAACAACACGGTTCGCCTGCGGGAATCGGCCACCGCCGGCGAGGTGATCGAGCTGCTCGTCGAAGCGGCGTCGAACCCGACGCTGCTGACCTTCGTGCCCGATCCCAACAGCGACATCACCACCTCGTCTCGGGCACCGCTGTACCGCCTCGGCAACGTGGCGCTCGCGGCGCCCAACCTCGAGGTGCAGGCGCTGCATCACGACTACCGAACGGTTCGCGGCTGGAGCAAGGAGCTGCCCGGCAACGACGTTCGCCAGAACGATCTGCTCGACGCACTCGGGGCGAGCCTCGACGCGCTCGATCCACTCGACATCATCGGAACGGCGCCGCTGGCACGCGCCGCGCTGGCGCCGGTGATGGCGTCACCGGCGGTGCCCTCGGCGCATCGCGTCTCGGTGATCGGCCACGCTCACATCGACTCGGCCTGGTTGTGGCCGTTGCGCGAAACCATCCGAAAGTGCGCCCGAACGTTCTCCAACGTGCTGCGTCTCATGGACGACGAACCGGAGTTCCGATTCGGGTGTTCGCAGGCGGCTCAGTACGAGTGGATGCGGCTGCACTACCCGTCGATCTTCGAAGCCATCGGACGAGCCATCGAGCGAGGGCAGTGGGTCGCCATCGGGGGCCAGTGGGTCGAAGCCGACGGCAACGTGACCGGCGGTGAGTCGCACGTTCGTCAGCAGTTGCACGGCCAGCGGTACTTCCGCGAGCACTTCGGTGTGACCTGCCGTGAGGTGTGGATCCCCGACGTCTTCGGCTATCCCGCCACGCTGCCGCAGATCTTCCGCCTCGGCGGCGCCGAACGCTTCCTCACCCAGAAGTTGTCGTGGAACCGGACCAACCGTTTCCCCCACCACACGTTCTGGTGGGAAGGCATCGACGGCAGCCGGGTGTACACCCACTTCCCCCCGGTCGAGACCTACAACGCCACGCTCGAGCCGAAGGAGCTGGCGCACTCGGTGCGCAACTTCAACGATCACGGCCCGAGCCACCGGTCGCTCATGCCGTTCGGTTTCGGCGATGGGGGCGGGGGCCCGAGCCCCGACATGATGGAGCAGTACCACCGCTCCAAGAACTTCGAGGGCGCGCCGCGTCTCACCATCGAGTCGCCCGAGGCGTTTTTCGATCAGGCCATTGCGGAGTACCCCGAACCACCGGTGTGGGTCGGCGAGCTGTACTTCGAGATGCACCGCGGCACCTACACCAGCCAGTCCCGCACCAAGGTCGGGAACCGTCGCAGCGAACTGGCGTTGCGTGAAGCCGAGCTGTGGGCGACGAGCGCTTTCGGTGGGGCTGCGGCCGACGGCTACCCGGCCGAGCGGTTCGATCGCCTGTGGAGAACGGTGCTGCTGCACCAGTTCCACGACATCCTGCCGGGCAGCTCGATCGGCTGGGTTCATCGCGAGGCCGAGGCGACCTACGTGGAGGTGCTGGCCGAGCTCGACGAGATCATCGCCGAGTCGCTGGCCGCACTGGCGGCCCAGTCATCGACGGCGGTGCTGGCCAACAGTGCGCCCCACGATCGCGACGAAGTCGTGATCGTGCCCCCCGGGCTCATTGATGCAGCGATTCTCGAAGCCAGTCCGGACGTGCAGCCCCTGGCCGATGGCAGCGTGGCGATGCGGGTCCAGCTGCCGGCCCTCGGCATCGGATCGGCAACGCCGGTCGCTCCCGAGCAGCCGGTGGTGGCCACGTCGCGGCGTCTGGACAACGGCGTGATCGGCATTGAGCTGGCCGATGACGGCTCAGTCGTGTCGCTGATCCATCACGGCACCGGCCGCCAGGTCGTGGCCCCTGGTGCTCGAGCCAACACGTGGCACCTCCATCACGACCTCCCGCTCGAGTTCGATGCTTGGGACATCGAGCCCTATTACCGAGACCGGGTCGAGAATCTGGATGGCGTCGAGTCGATCGAGCTCATCGAGGACGGTCCGGTGGTGGCGCGGATTCGGGTGACCCGGAGCTTCCGGGCCTCCCGGTTGATCGAGACGTTCGAGCTGCGCGCCGGCTCACCTCGACTCGATGTCCATGTCGAGCTCGACTGGCACGAGCGGGATCATCTGCTGAAGGTGGCGTGGCCGGTCGACGTGTCGACGACCGACGTGGTGCGCCACATCCAGTACGGCCACATCCGCACGCCCATCCACACCAACACCACCTGGGACACCGCCCGTTTCGAACTGTGCGCGCACCACTGGATCGACGTGGGCGAGGCCGGGTTCGGTGTGGCCCTGCTCAACAACGGTCGTTACGGCCACGACGTGACGCGAACCCGCAGCGACGACGGCGCGCCGACCACGACCATGCGGCTCACGGTGGCCAAGGGTGCGCAGTTCCCCGACCCACTGGCCGACTTGGGGCGCCACGAGTTCACCTACGCGCTGATGCCGCACGCCGGGAAGTTCCGCAAGGTCGGCCTGATCGCCGAGGGATATCGCCTGAACCTGCCCGTGCGAGTGGCCGTGGCTGGTGCAGTTGCTTCCGGGTCGAACGAGGGAGTGGTGCCAGCGCCCTTCGTGACGTGCGACGACGCCGCCGCGGTGGTCGAAGTCGTGAAGGCGGCCGAGGATGGTTCGGGCGATGTGATCGTGCGCGTGTGGGAGTCGTTCGGCGGTCGCTCGTCGACGCTGCTGTGCTTCGCTCGCCCGGTCGGCGCGGTGCGGCTCACCGATGCTCTGGAAGACGGTGAGCCTCCGTCGCCTGCCCCCGAGCTGACCAGACTCGACGACCACACCCTCCGCCTCGACCTCCGGCCCTTCCAGATCGCCACCGTCCGACTGAGCCACGGTTGATTCCAGAGGTCCTGAGAGCGGTCGGGGGCGATGACGTGGATTCTGAGGATCGTGTGCCAAGCTGATCTCGTAGGTGGGGGGAGAAAGCGAGCACCTGAAGATGACCGCACTCATACCCCCGACGGCTGACCTCGAACGTCTGCCCGCCGACGCTGACCCGGTGAAACTCGCCGATCTTCTCCAGCGTGACGGCGGGCTCATCCTCGAAGGTCTCCTTTCGCAGTTCGATCTCGACCGGATCAACTCCGAACTCGCTCCCTGGGTCGAACGCCGACCCCCGGGTTTCCGTGAGGACTCTCACGACGACGATTTCTACGGCGCCAACACGATCCGAATCCAGGGACTCGCTCGCAAGAGCCGAACCTTCGTCGATTCCAGCCTGTTGCACCCGTCCCTGCTGGCGTTGGCCGACACCGTGTTGCTGCCCTACTGCGGCGACTACTGGATGAGCCAGGCCGAGACGATCTTCATCGGTCCCGGTAACCCTGCCCAGGAACTCCATCGCGACGACGTCAACTGGACGTTCGCCTCGCAGCTGCGCTTCCCCTTGCAGATCTCGGTGCTCACCGCCCTCGGCGAGTACACCCCCGAGCTCGGTTCGACCATGGTCGTGCCCGGGAGTCACCTGTGGCCGCTCGATCGTGTGATCGACCCGGCCGAAGCTCGCCCGGTGCGCCTCGAGCCCGGCGACTCGTTGGTCTACCTCGGCAACCTGGTGCACGGCGGTGGCCACAACCAGACCACCGATGACTGGCGGCGCGGCTTGTACGTGTCGTACCTCGTCGGTTGGCTGACTCCCGAGGAAGCCGTCCCCATGGGCGTCGGAACCGATGTCGCCGCGACGCTGCCCCGTCGTGCCCGCGAGCTGTTGGGCTTCGCCAACCTGCGCCAGCCCACTGACGCTTCAGGCGCCGGAGCGGTACTCGAGCTGTGGCAGCTCGACGCCGATGACCTCGAGCGAAATCGAGATTCGTTCCACCACCGCTGAGGTCCTACAGCTCGCCCTGCCAGTCGGCTCGGACGTCGGTGGGATCCCGTCGAAACAACGTTGCGGCCGCTTGGACGCACGCGCCCGCAGCGACCAGACCGGGTGCGTCTCGTCGTTCCCCGTCCAGTTCGAAGTGTCTCGCCAGCGACGCGACCGCCGTGTCGGTGTCGTGGTCGGTGATCTCGGCGGTCGGGAGGAAGCGGCCGTTGGCATCGGAGAACCCGGCCACTGCTCCAGACGGATCCGCCACTCCGACGTTGCTCACGGTGAAAGCGTTCCTTCTCGTCACCGCCACATCCCCGGCGCCGAGACCGATGGCCAACGCTGTCGCCATCAGATCACCGGTGCCTGGCGCCACGATCGCCCCGCTCCACTCACCGACCACTTCAATGGGATCGCAGACTGTCGGGAGCATGGTGGGCCAGCCCAGCTCGGAGTCGACGATCGCCAGGAGGTCGAAGCGGTAGCCCGCCGACGCGGACCAGTAGCCAGAGCGCGACGCGTCGCCACGGTCAGTGGTGAAGTTTCCGGTCAGCTGTGCCGTGAGCCAGTCGTGGGGAAGGCAGACCCGGCTCACCCGCGACCACAGCTCGCCGTCGCTGCGATGCAACCACGACAGCTGGGCGATCGAGAACGCCCCGGTCGGCACCGAGCCACAGGCGTGGGCCCATCCCGCCGCCCCGGCCGGGAGTTGCTTCAACAGCCAATGTGCGTCGGGATCGCAGTCGGCGGAATCGCGCCCGATCGCCACGACTCCACCGTCGTGGTCGAGGGCGACCATGCCGGCCCGAGCCGCCACTGAGATCGCTGCGATCGGCGGTGACCCCACTTCGGTGGTGGCCATGGAGAAGGCCCGCTCGAAGGCCTCCCACCAGGCGGCAGGCGACTCGGTATCGTGCGCAGCCTCGGCGCTCGACAGGAGTTGGCCGGTCGCGGCGACCCGGAGCTCGATCGTGGTCGCGTTGTTCGAGGAGTCGACTCCGGCCACCACGTCCATCGGCGTGAGTTTGTCACCCATTCATTCGGCAACATTGGTCCGGCAGGCGACGAACCTGCGGCGATACGGTGTCGAGCGGAGGGGCGACATGAGCGAAGAGACCGAGAACGGCGCGACTTCATCGTCGGTGCCGTTCGAGCCGACCCCGCCGGTTGACTTCCGTCCCGTGGACGACGAGCTCACGCCGGCGAGCGCAGCGGCGTCGAAGCTCAGCTTCGCTCCCGACAGCGATGACTCCTGGCTCGACGCTGCGACGTCGCCGAAGCCGTCAATCTTCTCAGCCGAACCTCACGTTGCGTCCCGCCATCCGGCGCGGACTGCAGCGCCGGTCGAACGAGGCGCGGTGGCGCGAACCAGCACCTGGGTCATCGCCACCGTCGCCCTGGTCGTGGTGCTGGCCGGAGGTCTGCTGGGTGCGGCGGTCTGGAAGAACTCGACGACCGACGGACAGAACGTTCGCGTCGAGGTCCGAAGCGAGACCACACTCCGTCTCCCCTCGGGCAAGTAGGCGGTCAGTTCACCGAAGCGGCAGCCGCGGCCGTGATCCCAGCGAGGCCTGCTCGCAACTCGTCGGTCGTGGGCCAACCGAAGCCGAGTCGGAAGTAGCGGCGTGGGGTGTCGAACCAGTGCCCTTCGCCAACGAAGGTGCCAGCGCCATTGAGAGTGGCGTAGAACCGATCGGGGTCGACATCGTCGACCAGCCGAGGGAAGCACACGACGCCCCCGGTCGGCCGAATCCACTCCACCAGCGTCTGGGTGTCGAACCAGCTCGCCACGATCTCGAGGTGCTCGGCGACCATGGTTCGGATCGGTGCTGCAAAGTGCTCGCGCTGCTCCAACACGTGTTCGGCCACTGTCTCATCGAGCGCGGAGGTGCAGATGACCACCTGCTCCTTGGCGGCGAGCAGCCGCTCCGACAGCTCGGGGTTGCGGGTTGCCGTCCAGCCCAGCCGGATGCCCGGCAATCCGAATGCCTTGGACAGTGACGACACCGAGACCGCCCGATCCGACAACTCGGCAACGCTCGGAAGCAGTGCCCCGTGGGTCAGTCCGCGATAGGTCTCATCGACCAACAGCCACGCCCCGGCCTGCTCGGCGACCCTGACCACCGCGGCGAGCTCATCAGCGCTCACCATCGACCCGGTCGGATTGTGAGGGACGGTCAGCGAGATCAGTTTGGTGTCTCCGGGCCGTACCAGTGACTCGAGGCGCTCGACATCGAAGGCCCACCCGTCGTCGAACCGCACTGGCAGAGTGTCGATCTCGGCGCCGATCAGGCGGGGTGTCTCGAGGTTGGTCGAATAGTTGGTGTGCTGCACCACCGCGTGATCACCACGCTCGAGCAACGCCGTCGCCACCATGAACAGGGCTGCCGCCGCGCCCGGAGTGGTCATCACGTGATCGCTGCCCACCCCGCCGGTTTCCGCGGCGATCAGCTCACGCAGCCGAGGGGCGCCGCGGTGGTCTCCGTAGGCCAAGACGAGGTCATCGATCGACAGTCCCAGATCGCCGAGGCGAACGTCGCGAACCGATGACTCGGTGAGGTTGTTCTGGATCGTGTCGTAGCCACGCTCCTCGGGAGATTCGATCTCGATGGCCAAGCGGCGGTATTGCATGGTTGATCCTTGCTCACCCAGGGAATCGACAGTGGTCCGGTTCGGTTATCGTCGCCGAGACACCCTCTGATCACCAATCGCTGATCGACAACCCGTCCAGGAGAACCCAATGGCGTTCGAACTTCCTCCGCTGCCGTACGACAAAGAGGCCCTCGCCCCGCACATCTCGGCCGAGACCCTCGAGTACCACTACGGCAAGCATCACCAGGCTTATGTGACCAACCTCAACAAGCTCATCGAAGGCACCGATCACGAGAACTCCACGCTGGAGGAGATCATCCTCGCTTCCGACGGTGGGCTGTTCAACAACTCGGCGCAGGTGTGGAACCACACCTTCTATTGGAGCTCGATGGCTCCCGGCGGCGGCGGTGCCCCGACCGGCGACGTCGCCGATCGGGTCAACTCGGCGTTCGGCTCCTACGAGGAGTTCCGTGCGAAGTGGGCCGAGGCGGCCACCACTCAGTTCGGTTCCGGTTGGGCCTGGCTCATCGACGACGGCGGCAAGCTCGACATCGTCAAGACAGCCAATGCCGATCTGCCGCTGAAGCACAGCCAGAAGGCGCTGCTCACCATCGACGTGTGGGAGCACGCGTATTACATCGACTTCCGTAACGCTCGTCCCAACTACATCACGACCTACCTCGACTCCCTGCTCAACTGGGACTTCGTGGCCGCCAACCTCGCCGGCTGACGCTCACCACATGTCAGGCTTCACGATCCACCGGCGCATCAGTGCGCCGGTGGATGTCGTGTGGGGCATCGTGTCGGACCACGGCAGCTACAGCAGCTGGTCGCTCTTCAGCAGGTCGGAGTTGACTGTCGAGGGTCATCCTGATCGCAACGGCGTGGGAGCGGTCCGCAAACTCGGCACCTGGCCGCGCTACTCCTTCGAACGAGTGATCGAGTTCGAGGCACCGAACCATCTCGCGTATGTGATCGAGTCGGGTCTGCCGGTGCGCGGCTACCGGGCCGACGTTGACCTCCGGCCCACGACCGACGGTGCCGGAACGATCCTGCACTACCACGCCGCGTGGGACTCGACACCATTCGGGTTGGGCGCGCCGTTGTACGCGCTCATGTACGGCGTGTTGACGAGCTTCGCTGTCATGATCGACCGGGAAGCGGTCAAGCGTTCGAGATGATCTGTTCCACCAGGTCGACGGGATCGGCCTCCGGTGAAACGAGCAGCGTGGCCAGATCGAGTGTGGAGTCGAGCCGCTCGGACATCGCCGCGACGCGCCAACGCCAATAGCGCTCGATGACGTCGGGGTCGGTTCGCGATCCCGATGCCGCACGTTCCGCGAGGCACTGTGCGATCGCCGCATCGGCGGCGACGCGTTCATCCACGGACACGACCACGATGGTCGCGGTGGGCCACATGGCGCGAACCGCCCCCAGGTGCTCGATGTCCCCCCACGCGCCCACGACCGCTGGACGAACATCGCTGGTCGCGGCGAGCGCTCGATCGACCCAACCCAGGTGCGGCTCGGGGTCAGCCCCCTGCAACCACTCGGCATACGCCGGCACGTGCCAGCGCGACTCGAAGGCCATCGATCGCAGATCGATCTCGTCGAATCGTTGGTGGATCGACGCGATCCGCGGGTCGGACCGCAGAGCGCGCCGCAGCTCCGATGCACCGCTTCCGGGCAGGCCACACACCACGATGGGGTCCTGCCGCTGCGAGGTGTCGACGGGGGGCATCTCGGTGGCGATCGCGGCGCGACGCACGAGGAGGCCGACCACCGCCGCCTTGGCGGCGCGACGCCCTGGCAGGCCCAATTCGGCTTCGGAGTCGAGCGACTCGCT
>JBBQLA010000009.1:0-13773 GCA_038327485.1 Acidimicrobiales bacterium | reverse complement strand
GCAGTCCTCGCACTGCTTGATCATGTTGATCGTGAACGACGCCGCCCGTCCGAGACCGTCTCGGTCGGCGACGGAGAGGTGGTTCAGAATCACGCCGGCCACGCGCACCGCTACCGCGTAGCGCCGGTCGTTTCGCCGCGGCCGCCATCGATCGATCTCACCCGTGTCGATCTTCTCGATCGACACTCCTTCGAACCGCTGCGCCAGGAGGTGGATTTCTCCCCGCAATGGCCCCGGCAACGCAGGCACTTGCCGGACCGCAGTCAGCGCCGCCAGCAAAACCTGGTTGAGCCAGATGTCCGGGATGAACTCGTCGAACTGACACGGCACCGGGGTTCGCTCCCACGGTCGCCGCATGACGCTGCCGAGATCAACGCGCCCTCGGATCGCGAGCAGGCGCTCGGCTTGGGGGACGTACCCGTGGGCCAGGCCCCGGCCCGTGAGTCGTTCGACTTCGCGGCAGAACAACCGGACCACGGCTGTGACGAGATCATCGTCAACCACGGCGTACGGCGCATCCGCCCGATCGACGGTCCACGCCTTGTCGCCGATACCCAACATGTAGAAGAGGTTGTCGAGATCGATCTTGGGTCGGATCCGTACTGACACCTCGGGCGTGACGAGCATGCCGACGTGGGCCGTGGCCCGGATCTCCACCGTCGCCGCAGCCTGGCGCGTGATCGTCAGCCGATCGCCAGCAAGGGAGACCAGGTCATCGAGCGCATCGTCGGGGATCTGACCGGTCCAACTCCGATACTCCTCGAGGTCAATCGACAGCATCGGATTCCGACACCTCGGACGGCTCGCTGTCGCCGTTCCCGTCGGGCAGCAACGCGGCGAACCTCTTGGTCACGGCGACCCAGGTGTACTTCTTGACCAGGCCGTCATCGCCGTGGAAGAGGTCCGACATCAGCGGCTCGATCGCGTAACGCCAGATCGAGGCCATCTGCTCGTCGTCGAGCGTCTCCTTCATGAAGTAGCTCGGGCCGATCAGCAGGTCGGCATGGCCGAGATCGCTCTCGAGCTCGGCATTGACCTCATCGACGATGTCCGCAGGCCAGGTCGGCAGGTCCAGCTTCGAGAGCCATCGCCGCAACAGACCGCCGTTCTGCTCGTCGCCCGGGGTGAAGGGCACGAACGCAAACCGTCGCCGCAACGCAGCATCGATCTGACCCACCGACCGGTCCGCCAGGTTCATGGTGCCGATGATCAGGAGGTTGTCTGGCAACGCGAACGCGTCATCCGACGCTCGGTACGCGAGCTTCACCGGTCGGTTGCGGTACTCGAGCAGGAAGAGCAGCTCACCGAAGACCTTCGGCAGGTTGGCGCGGTTCATCTCGTCGATAATCAACACGTGGTCTCGGCCGTCGACCGCCGCCTTGTTGGCCAGCTCGATCAACGGCCCTTCGGAGAGCTCGTAGGTGAGGTTGCCGCCGCGCAGTACGGGTCGGAACCCTTCCATGAAGTCCTCGTACGCCATCGAGGGGTGAAACTGCACGAGGGCCTGACGCTCGGGGTCCGGCGCGATCGCCTGGGCCAGCTCGAGCGCGAGCCAGGTCTTGCCTGTGCCCGGCGGGCCGTACAGCACGATCTGGCCCTTCTCCTTGAGCAGCTTGTACAGGTCCGCGAGAAAGACGGAATCCGGGGGCAAGGTGCACGCGTCGGTCGCCGCCGCAAGGCGAGCATCGAAGCCCTGGCTGTCGTCGACGACATCGGTCGTGCGGTCCCGCAGCCAGTAGGCGAAGCACATCTGTCCCCACGGATCGTCCGCGAGTTCGGGGATCGAGCCGAGGCGATCACGGATCAGGTCGTTGGCCTTCACCGCGCGCTCGCCGGGGGTGCCGGTCGGCAGGTCGGTGATGCCGAGCAACGGCAGCAGCGCGAGCTTCCCACTCGGGCCCGTCAACGGGAAGATCGGCAGGAACGTGTCTGGCTCGGCGATGGCGAGCAGCTTCATCGCACCGGCCTGACCCAATCCTTTGAGCCCCGCCGTCGCCCGGTCGATCCGCGCCGAGGCCGCGCCCGGGCCGTACAGCAGATCGGCCAGCACGGTGACCACGAGGTCCTGGACGGCGTCCTCATCCGGGTCAGCCAGCGTGGTGTAGAGCACCGATCGATTCCCCGCATAGCCATAGCGATGACTGCCGATCACCTGCCGGAAGGTGGTCACGTCGATCGACGGCAGGGCAGCTGCCGTTAACCGGGCGGCGAGATCGTCCCTTGCATCCTGCTGCTCGAGGTCGTCGGTGTCGGGATACCCGGTCTTCGCCACGAACTCGCGAAAGAGCGCTGCGAGCTCGTCGGTGATCTCCGGTCGACTGCGCTCGAGCGGGGCGGCCGCACCCCAGCCGGGCCCATCGCTCAGCAGCGTCTGCAGCACCGGCAAGGCGGCCTCGGCGACGTTCACCACCTCATCCCGACCACTGGCCCAGTCGAAGTCCTCGTAGGTGTAGAAGCGCCCGACGAGAAAGTCATTCTGATCAGGCTTCGGCGCCGCACTCTCGAACAGCCGGTAGTAGTCGATGATCTCGAGCGAGGCGGGCACCCGGCCAGCGAGCTGCTCCTTGGCGTGCGCCACCCACCCCTGCTCCCGGTACCCGGGATGCAAGCCGATCATCACGCCGTCAAGACCGAACCACAGTCGCAGGCCCGGCGAGATGTGCCACCCTTCGCCGACGACCTTCGGGAACCAATTGACGTGGGCGTCGTAGCGGGCCAGGTCCGTGGTCCGTACGCGGGGTGGCAGCCGTTTGGAGACTTCGCGATCAAGTGCTGCGCCCACGGCCGGGCCGAGCGCATCGCCCGCCTGGCGCAACGGGCCAAGCATTGCGTCGACGTTGACGAACGCCACCTGCTCGGTATCGAGCTCAGCCTCCTTCATCTCCCAGCCCCACTTCGTGCGGTCGGCGATCGTCGGATCGGGTCCCAGCCATGGCTCGCTACCGAACCACCAGAACGTGTTCAGGACCTCGGTCGGGGCCCCCAGCAAACGAACCATCTCGACGAACTCGAGGTAGCCGCCGGCCGGGTCGGACGAGACGCTCCAACCCAGACGCTCGAACGACGTGGCAGCCGACGACCACCGCGAAGGCCAGCGGTCGGGATCAGCCAGCATCCAGAACGCGCTCAGCAGCGGCGCAACCCGGCCCGATTGCGGGGCGGTGCCCTTGCGTACGGCGACGCAGTGATCGACGAGACGTTCGATGGCCTGCCGAGCGGCGTCGTCCGACTCGGGCGGTTGCAGGACATCGCCCAACAGCGCGGCGACAGCAGCCTTGTCGGGCGAGTAGTTGATGATCTGGTTCAGCACCATCTGGCCGTTCGGACCCGCCAACGCGAGATGCGAGTCCTTGCGGGAGGTCAACCGATCAAGGTCGTACCGGAAGGCGCTTGCGTCACCGTTGACGCGGAGCTTCTCAACGAGCGCCAACGCCTCGGGTGCCTGCTCGATGCGCGCCGCGAGGTGCTCTTGCTGGAGCTGGTACTTGGCTGTATCGGCCTGGAACGATTGCTCGATCCACGCGTACGTCTTCTGCCGCAGTTCGATCTCGCGCGGGTCGAGGTTCATTGCACTCCCATCAGGTCGAACACGGCGAGGGCCAGGCGGCGCTCGAGCTTGTCGTGGTCGGATTGGTTCCGGTAGCTGCGCAGGCAGCCGTAGCAGCTGGTGTCCTCGCCGCAGTCGCAGTGTTCCACCCGCCCGCGGGCCGCGCTGAACAACAAGGGCAGCACTTCTCGTAGCCGTCGCGCGTGACCGGCGCCCCCGGGCACCGAGTCGAACAAGATGAAGCACCACACCCCGATGCCGTCCGGGTGGATCGCGCCGTTGACGTCCTCGTGCTTGATACCGACGTCTTCCGTAGCCGCGAGCAACGCTTGCAGCGTGCTGAGCGCCTGCTCCCGCGTGAGCGCCAGCCTCGGGCTCACCTGGAGCGTGTCCGTCAGGTACCAGTGCCCCAAGTGAGCGCTGACCATATGACCGGCGCACGGCTTGTTGCCGATCGGGCGGTCGTGGGACTCGGTCGGCTTCGCGTCGGCGAGTTGGATGAATCCGCACCATCGACAGATCTGATATCCGTTGCCCGCCGGTCCCTGGTTCACGACGGTGATGCGGCCTGCCCGGCTGGCCCCCACCGACGCAATCCTCGTACCGATCTCACACTCCTGATGATCGGGATCGCCACCTTCGTAGTCGTCGAAGAAGTGACTGGTGAACGCCGTCCGCGGCGGCCGGGCATCACCGGGCCGCCGGTTCGTGTCCTCGCCCACGAACCCGAACCGAGGCTGGATCATGCGCTTGCCATGGGGCGGTGCATCCGCGCCGCACGAAGGACAGGGCGGCGCGTTCTCGAGCTCGTCGAGCCACGTCCACCGGGCATGACAGGACTTGCACTCGGCCCAGCGGTGCACGAGCAACGTCAGGCCAGGCTCCACCTTCAAGCCCTTGCTCGTCCACACGCGTTTGTCGGCGACGATCATGTTGCCCGGTGCGAAGTCGGCGATCGCCATGCTCAGGTCCCGGTCCAGCTCAACGGCCGTCTCCCGGCCCAGGTCCAGCGCCACGACGTCTACCGGGAAGCCGTACTTTGGCAGGACGCCCGCCCGAGCCAGCCGGTCCAACGTCCGTACTCGCGCGACGGTGTTGCGCACGACTTCGAGCATCCTGGCCTTTCCGGCCTTGCGCTCCTCGTACGCCGCATCGATCTGCTCATCGAGCTCGTGCAGTTCGCGACGGACCTCCCGGCCCGCGAGCTCCATGCGCCCGCGGCCCTCGAGCTTCGGATCGCCGTCCAGGCCGTTGAGCCAGGCCCAGGTCGACAAGCCGATGTCGGGATGGTCGATGATCGCGGCGGGGGTCACCCGCGCGATGGCCTGCCCGAACGCTTCGGGCGTGCCCCGCAGCCAGGCCAGCATGCGGTCCGCGGGCGACGACCCCTTCGGGACGAAGAACGCGTCGACATAGTGATTGACGCGACCGTCGCCGGTGTACTCGGACTTTTGGAACTCGGCGAAGGCCATGGCGTTGAGATGTCGACGCACGATCGCCGGGTTCTCAACGTTGACGACGGGCGCGGCGACGTGGCCATCGATCATCGTCTTGGGGTTCTCGAAGAAGTGCAGGTCGTGACTGCGACGTTGGGCGAACGTCACCACCAGGGCAGGGGACCCCGCGCGACGCCCCGCGCGACCGGCGCGCTGCACGTAGTTCGCCGCGCTCGGTGGAACGTTGCGCATCATCACGGCCTGGATCTCGCCCACATCGACACCGAGTTCGAATGTGGTGCTGCATGAGAGCGCGTTGATCTTGCCGTCGATGAAATCCTGCTGCCGTTCCGCCGCGACCGAGGTGCTCAGCTGGGCGGTGTGCTCTTCGACCCGCAAGCCGATCGGCGCCAACGACGTGTAGAGCTCGCGGTAGTGATCACGGGCGACACTCCCCTTGATCACCCCAACGTTGCCATCACAGTTCACCCCGGGACAGGCGCCGCGCACCGACCGCCACCAGACCTGCCGGCAGGAATCGCAGACGAGCGGTTGGTGCTTGTCGGTGACCGGTCGGAACTCGAGCCGATCCGATCGCAACCGCCGCACGACGCCCTTGCCGAACGGGGCCTCCTCGGCGATCAGGACCTCGCCCCAGTCGCCATGCGGATCCGACAGCCACTCCTCCCAGATACCGGCGAGCAGTTCGGCGGCATCGACATCTTCTCGGCCGAGGCGGGAGAGCACCTTCTGCAGGTACTTCACCCGTTGGTTCGTGCCGCGCGACGGGTTCCACGAGATGACCCTCGATTCGGACTGATCCCCCCGCAGCCCGGTGTTGGGGCGCCCTTCGAAGATCGGATCGTCGAGGTCCACCTTGGAATCGACGGTGACGGCGCGCCCCCGCCGCACCGAGTCGAGCAGCACCCGCATCAGGTCGAAGACCTCGTCCTCCCTCAGACCCAGATCGAGCAACACCTCGGGGGCGTCGAGCCCACGGGGTATCGGCACCGCGATCTCGGCGAGGCCGACCCCTTCGAGGTTCTGCTGCCGATCGGTGCTCAGGATCTCCGCGTACAGCCAGTGCCGGGCCTGTTGATCGGGCGGCGAGCTCTCGTCAAACTCGTCGACGAGTCCCGCGTCGATGGCCAAGTTCTTGAGCTCTGATCGCAGGTCGCTCATGCGCATGACCTCCTCGCCGTCCGCGAGGTGGTCGCTCATCACCTTCCACAGCAGGCGACGCTGGACCGCCCGGTTGTAGGTCCGCTCGAGGTACGGGGCGAAGAACGCCGCGTCCTGGCGACTATCGGCGAAGGACAGGAGCTTGCGGCTATCGCCGACGGCCCCCTTGATGCGCTTTACCGGCGGGAGCTCTTGATACAGCGAGGTGGCGATGACCGCAACGGGAGCGTCGGATCCGGTGAGGAAGCGCTGCACGATCGATGCACCCGACGTGCGGCCACCACATGCTGCGCACAGCCGCACCGGCTTGCCGGGCTCGGCCGGATGCACCGCTTTGAGCTGCACGAGCGGCGCTCCGCAACCGCAATCGGTCTTCTTGTGGCCGAGCGCGCCACACTGCACACAGATGACGGCAGGGTCGAAGCGATCCTGCTCGCTCTCACCCGCCGCCGCTTCGTCCTCATCCTCGGCGATCTCGACCGCGTGGTCGGCGACGAGGAACGTGCGCGGATTCTCAGCGACCATGCGCGGCGGCGCGAGGAGGATCAGATCGTGTTCGGCCACCTCTTCTCCTACGATGTACTTCGCCCCACACCGCCGGCAGACCGCGGTTTCGAACATCGCCGCTTCACGCCGTTGCGCAGCGCACGCCGGGCAGAATCGATTCCGGTTCAACAACACCCTCGGCTCGTCGGTTGGATGGTCGGGCGAGAGGCACGTGTATGCCCCTTCGAGGGCGCGGACCAAGAAGTGCCACCGCGCCGGGATCAACGGGCGGCCGGTGCCCGCCACCTCGGCCCCGACACAGAGGTCAACCAACGCCGCCAGTTGCGCCGCCGCATCGGTTCCGGACATCACTTGGCCGGCCGCGGCGTCGATGTCGACCGACCCCTTGGCGAGCAGATGTTGCAGGCCCACCACGTGGGTCTCCGCGGCGAAGGCCCGCCCAAGCCAATGAGCCGCCGACTCGTCGGGTTCGGCGACCGGCGGCTCGCTGCCGGCCAGCTCGGCCACCAGCTCCCCCGCGCTCGCCCCGTCCCGGAATCGATCCCGAAGGCGAACGAGCTGGTCCTCAGCACAGAACCAGGACGCCTGGCCCTGCACGAGTTCTTCGCGCGTCGCTTCCACGACATCTTGCCGGTCCTCGTCACCAGGCTCGAACTCGAAGTGCTCGTCGAAGAGCTGCTCGGCGAAGTTGACCAGCCGGGGCATGTCTTCGGCGCCCTTGCCCAGGGTGGCAGACGTACCCACGCAGGTAAGCCGGCCCCGCTCGCTCTGCACCGCTCGCTCCCGCACCCGGCGCAGCAGCATGCCGATCTCGGCGCCCTTCGCGCCGTCGTACACGTGCACCTCATCGAGGACGATGAAGCGCCAGTGCTCGCCCGTGGGGCCGTCGAAGAATCGCTGATCTTCGGGTCGGAGCAAGAGGTACTCGAGCATGGCGAAGTTGGTGATGAGGATGTGCGGCGGTTTCGCCTTCATGTCGTCGCGACAGATCAGCTCGTTCTTGGCCGGCTTGCCGCCGAAGCGCATACGGTACTGGTCAAGGGCGCGGGCATAGGTGTTCTCGGTGTCGCCGACGTAGCGACCGAAGGTGAGCTCGGGGAACGGGGCGAGCAGATCCCGAAGACGTGCCAACTGGTCGTTCGCGAGCGCGTTCATTGGATAGAGCAACAACGCGCGGACGCCGGGCTCGGTGGCCGTGCCCGCATCGATTTCGCGGACCAGCGAGTCCAGGATGGGGAGCAGGAACGATTCGGTCTTGCCGGAACCGGTGCCGGTCGCCACGATCAGGTTCCGCTTGTCCGCCAGCTTGCGAATCGCCATCTCCTGGTGGACGTACAGCGGACGGTCCAACCCGAACCCGGTCGATTCGAGCCCCCGCAGACGTTGGCTCAGGACACCTTCGTCGATGAGCTGACCCACGCTCGTACGGGTCGAATACGGCGCCATCGCCTGCAAGATCGGGCCTTTGGCGAGATGCTTGCCGTCAGCGAGCTGGGCGTCGAAGTCGGCCCGCAACTCGGGATCACGTGGCGAGAAGGCCGAACGCAAGTAGCGCACATAGTCGCCGGCAATGCGCTCGGCCGCTCTCAACGGATCGAGGACGAGCGGGGCGTCAGCCATGTTCAGATCTTCTCCAGCTTCGAGAGGGCGCCGGCATCTTCGAGGATGCGCAGGCAGGTGGCCGCGTAGATCAACGTCGTTCGGACGGCATCGGGGAACAGTTCCTGGGCCGCATGCAACGCATCGAGCACCTCGACGGATCGACGCGGGGTCTCACAATCGAGATGGGCGAGCGCCAGCACAGCCAATGAGGTCAGGTCCAGCGGCTGCGGCGCGTACCCCTTCAGTTGGTCTTGGAGGCGCATCGCAGAGCTCGACCACCGGGGAACCTCCCCGTTGCGCATGCGCCAGAGATCTGTGGCGAGCGGTCGGACGACGACGCCCAGGTCGCGGGCGCGGCGACTGGCCCCCTCCCTGGCATGGCTTCTGATCGCGAAACCCCATGCCCCAGGGCCCAGCAGCGGTGCCTCGGCCACGGGGGTTGGCGACTTGCGGGGGACTCGATCAGCCAGCCGCTGCAGCGACGTCGAGACACTGTCCTTGACCGCGGTCGAGGTGCCGGTCGCTCCGATCCACCGCTGATGGCACCGCTCATCGGTTCGGGCCGCATCGAGGCAGACCGCGGCCAAGGGCACGGTCAACCACAAGTTCTCGAGGCGAACCGCCTCGGTGGCGTCGGTGTCGCGGATCGGGAAGTCGAACAGAAGCGGCATGAGCTCGATCAGCATCGGCTCCAACGCCTCACGACCCTCGCCGTTGACCCCGATCTCGTAGTGGTCGGCGACCTCGTCGAGCACGTCGATGGCCCGCCAATGATCGTCGGCGACCTTCTCGTACAGCGTCGTTCTGGCCGTCTGCGCACTCGCCGCGGTCTGGCCGATCTCGGCCTTCTTGGGCAGCGCGACCGTGGCCATCAGGTCCGGCGCGGCATTCCCCGGCGCCAGCTTGACCATCAGGTCTGCCAGCACCGGGACGAGGTCATCGAGTTCCTTGTCGCTGAACGGCTCACGCCGATCGGCCGTCAGAATCGCTGTCTGCAAGCGCTTTGCTTCTGGCGAGCCCAGGTGCACCTTCACGCAGCCGGGACCGACCTCGGGGCGTCGGGGGCTGCCCCACCCGCTCTTGGTGGTGACTTCGAGCAGATACCAGCCCGGTTCGGGCGTCGGAAGCGAGAGGGACAGTGACGTCGTTCCAGGCTCGACCGGCCCGGTCACGATGGGCTTGGGCACCTCTTGCACGTCGGCTTCGGGCCAGATACGGACCACTCTGTTCGGCCACTCGCGCAGTTCGGTCCACGAGACGTCGATGAGGTCCTCGGCGCCGATCGTGACCTGATCGACTTCGATATCCCACGGTTCGTACCGGGACTCGACGACTCCCACCTCGATCTGTTCGTCGGTCCTGGATGACACCAAGGCGACGCGCATGCGAGGGGCCGTCGCCGAACGGGCCGTGTCCGCAAACGTGCGCAGTGGAGCCGTCGCGACGTCCGGCCGGTGCCGATCCAGTCGAGGCCGGACCTGATGGGGAACATCGGCGTCGAGCAGCGCGACGTTCATAGGGATCCCGCCTGACCGGATGTGGAGCGCCGATTCACGCAGCTCGCTCACGGACAACAGCACGGGTTCCGCGTCCAAGAGCGGCGCCACGATGTCCGAACCCGAACGGGCCCACAACAGGCGATTGAGCTCGACGTCGAGCTCGTAGACCCGTGACCCGACCCGCAGGGTCGTCCGCTGCCTGGTCTCGTTGTCACGGAACACGAGGTCTCGCCGGGCCAACTCGCCCTGCGCACGCGAGGAGATCGTGACGTCCACGTCCGTGTGGGGTGGTGCGAGGACAGGTCGGTCGATGCGCAGCCCCGGCAGGTGGGCGAACCGGAGCTCGACCGGATCAACGCCGGGGCGTGAGAGCACGAGGTGGACCTCGGTCGTGCCCGCCTCCGCAAGGGCGCCGCTGATGTCGATCTCGCCGTCGACCTCCTCGAACTGGTCGAGCGTGTACTCGCTGCCGTTGATCGAGATATCGACACCGCTGAGATCGGGAAGGTATCGGCCAAACGCAACGTGCACGTAGTAGCTCAGGACTGGGTGACCCTTCGCCGTCGTGACGCCGTCGACAACATCGCCCGCGAGCCGTACACCAAGCTGGTTGTCGACCGGCAGGAGGATCGGGCTGTGCTGGACAGGCTCGATCTGGATCGTGTCGACGCCGCGAAGGTCGCACGTGGTGACCTCGTGATCAGGCCAGCCGGGGCCCGCCGACCGGACGTCGATCGCGTCGCTCACGTCGGTTCCCATCGGAGCCAAGACGTAGGCGAGCACACCGCCGAGCGTCGTGGCTCGATAGTGCAGGCGATGACGCTCGTCGAACACGAAGATCGGATCGATCCCATTCGCCGACACGAACCGATATGTCGACTCTACAAACCCTGTTTTCGCGGAAA
Source organism: Acidimicrobiales bacterium (assembly GCA_038327485.1). Taxonomy (GTDB): domain Bacteria; phylum Actinomycetota; class Acidimicrobiia; order Acidimicrobiales; family Microtrichaceae; genus JBBQLA01. The sequence goes on along the minus strand of JBBQLA010000009.1, from coordinate 3,095 downwards.
CGGTCCACTCGCCACCTTTCGGTGGGGCAAGGGGGAAGGTCATCTCGACTTGCCTTGAGCTGAGGCCGGAGCGCATCCCGTCGACGGCCCAACGCTGCTCGCTGGCACGAGGCACCTTGAGCTCGGGCCCTCCCGACAGGCTGAGCAGCACCTGGGGCCCGGCGATGAAGGCAACAGGCGTCGACCCGCTTCGGTCCTTCTCGATGTACTCCATCACGCCATCGATCAGATGTGACGCGATCCCGTCGACGCGCAGATCTCCCTTCCGGTTGGCGATGCGAAGCAGCTCGATCAGCTGATCGACGAGCCCGACGCCGAAGTCCCCGGTGTAGGTGAACAGCCGGATCGCGGCGCGCGATCGCAGGTGGTTCGACAGGTCCATCGACGACCACCGGCTCACCACCTCCTGGGCCGAGGCCGCCCCGGAGCGAAGCGTGGCGGCGAGCAGCTCGAGCACCTCGTCCGTCGCATTGCGGGGAAGGCCGCCGTGCAGGTGGATCCGCCGGATGTATCGACCTCGGGTGTGCTTGCCGATGCCTTCGAAAACTTCGAGATCGTCAAACGTGGGGAGGTGCAGACGACGCAACGCGGCCTCGAAGTGGGGGCCCACAGCCGGGCCAGCGCGCAGGCCTGCAAGCGAAACATTGGGCCAGTACGTGCTCTCCTCGTACGCGTGGATGCCTTGGTGCACGAGGTAGGTCACGAGCGTCGCAGGCCAGAGGCGCTCAACCCGTTGGAGGTCGTTCCCTCGCAGCGCCGACGGGAGCACCGCCTCGGCGAGCTGGCCCCAATGGTCCAGATCGATCTCGCCGACCAACGTGACGCCGTCCAGCTCCGCGGCGATGCCCGACTCGACGTCGTGGATCGTCACCTCTCGTTCGTAGGCCTCCGCCGAAGCCTCCATGTCCACCCCCGCCGGGTCCGCCATCAGATCATCAATCCACGCGCGCCCAGTCAGGACGGCTCGACTCGGGATGACACAGCGCCGGATCCGCCGGCGGTGGATCAAGCGCCGTCTGATACTCGACGCCCGCCGCCTCGGCAGCCGCCATGGCGTCATAGCGCTCGAGGATCAACCGCTTCGTTCGGTACTCTCCGAACTCCGCCTCATCCTTCCGCTTCACGATGGGGAACGTCTCCATGATGTAGTCGACGTCGTCTCGAACAATGCCGTATAGGCGGAACATAAGCGCGTCTAGTTCTGCTCGTGCGAGTGATCGCCGGTCCACCTCCCATCGGAACGGTGGTCCTGCAAATCCCATGGCTCTCGCATAGCGGCGCATATCCCACGAGACAAAGGTCAATTCCAGCACTAATGAGTCAACAAGCCGCCCGATCACTGCGATCTGCATCGGGTTGGGCACGGGAAGCTGATTCGCAATAAAGAAGTTCATGTGCACGCCGCCAACCTTCTGCCGAGCGACATAGTCGAACGCGAAGGAGGCCGTCGCCGCAAGAAGCCGCGACTGATTTCGAACATCGATTTGAGTTATGAGCAGGGGCAGGTTGTTACCCACTGCCGAGTACGGCACGAAGGACGTAACGGCCGTGCGCCAGTTCGTCGCAGACGTAACGTCGCACATTGCGAGCAACGCTGGCGGTGAATCAGGCAGTTGGTCCTGCACGACGGGCTCACTCACCCAATGACGGGGCAACGCCGACCTCGTGGGATCGTCGTGATCGCTTTGTGTTAAGTACTCCTGCTGTCCCTGTCGGATCATGGCTGTGTCACTAACAATCACATCAGCAGCACGATGGTCAAAGTACGAGACCATCTTCGCCTCGTACAGCGGTAAGTATCGCTCACCTTCTCCCCGGACGAATTGGTTTCCATGACGCAACCAGCCATCACTTTCCAGCTCAGATCCTGATCTAAACTCGCTCGAGGCAGTCGTCATGTTGAAGAGGCCTTGCCTGAAGGTAACTCCCCAAGGGTTCCCATCATCCGTTCCCTCTCTAATTAGAACTTGAACACGCCGATAGATGCTCTTCGTAATCTCGGCATCTCGCTTTGAACGAAATATGGGACATGTTCGAGTGTTCGGATTTAGCAACGAGAAGTCAGCGGGGGTTAGCACGAACCGCCTGTTTTCGTCTTCTAGATCACTCACATCTAGGGCGAAGAACACGAATTCTGCAACGAGGGCCAGACGAGCATAGCCGCTAATTGTGAAGAGACAGAACCTCATTCGACTATCAATACCGGGAAAAATCCTCTGGCGATTCTCAAAATCATAGAGGGACACAAGAGCACGCCGGTCGATAAGCGAAGCAAAGAAGTGCTTAGTAGAATCGTCGGTTGCAATCCCTGTCGGAAGCACGACCCCGACGCGCCCAGCACCACCTATCGCATCTTTCATTAGTTCAGCAAAGACGCTGAAGGTATTGAGCTTCCCCTGGCCACACAGTGGAAATCGGCCACTCGATGCCATCAGGAGGCGGTCGCCCTCACTTCGTCTAACGCTCTCGAGGTACGCGCCGTGAAGCTCGGGAGACGAATGGATTAGCTCGTCGATCGCCGATTTCCGGCGGGAACCAGCCAACGCGGCGATACGGGGGTCTGTCACGGCGAAGAACTGTTGATCCTGGAACTCAACCTTGTCCCAGGGAGGGTTGCCGAGTACGACGTCGAAGCCGCCGGCCCAGCCACACAGCTCGTTCTCGATCTCATTGGGCTCGGATGGCACCCGGAACACGTCGGGGAACGCCACGTGCAGGTGGAGGAACCGGTACTGCTGCTGGAGCTCGTCGATACAGACACGTTCGTCGGCGGAGAGCGCCCCGAGGTTCTCGCGACAGCGGCGGATCGTGTCGGTCGTGATCTGCGGCGCGCCGCTCACCTTCCGGTTCACGAACGCTGCGCACCATGCGTCGGCGGTCACCCGCAGCCGTTCGGCCGCCACCGACTCGTGCAGACCAGCCAGCCGATCTTCCTTCTCCGCCACCTGCGCCGCGGTGTCCTCCGGCAAGCGATCGATCGCGGCTATCCCGTCAGCCAGCGACCGCGCATCGCTACTGGTACCGGTCTCGAACACGAAGCCTTGCTGGCCGGTTCGCTCGGCCTTGTTTCGCTTCTTCAGCGCCGCCACTACCGG